>CANPVN010000020.1 GCA_947581755.1 uncultured Clostridia bacterium
GTAGCTGTACTCGGAGCAATGGCGATTGTGTTTGCCGTCAGAAAGAAGAGAGGTTAATAGTTACTTATAGCATAATAGAACAAGGGCATTTGCAGTCAAATGCCCTTGTTTTTTGTATTAAAGGAATTTGCGCGATGATCATGAGGATTAGAAGAGGGTCTCAACGATATATCTGTGCGCATTTTCATTTTGCGTTTATGATTTGTAATTGTCATTTACTGTAGAATACTCATATCGTTGTCATGCTTTTCGGGTAAAATACAAATAACATAATCCGGAGGAAAATACAATGGGAATGATTATTACAGAGAGGGCAATGAAAGATTTTGGTGCACATCTGAAGAGTGAGGAAAAGAGCAAAAATACCGTGGAGAAATATCTGCGGGATGTGCGAGTGTTTGCGGAGTTTGTAGGCGACAAAGAGGTGACAAAGGGGATTGTCATCGGTTACAAGCAACAGCTTCTCGAAAAGGGGTTTGCAGTTCGCAGTGTAAATTCGGTATTGGCAAGTCTCAACAGCTTGTTTTCATTTTTAGGCAGGCACGATTGCAGAGTAAAAACCATAAAGGTTCAGAGGCAAATTTATTGTCCCGAAGAAAAGGAATTGAGCAAAGCGGAATATGAGCGTCTCTGTCGGGCGGCGCAGGAGAAGTCCAACGAACGCCTGAATCTTATTTTGCAAACCATTTGCGGGACGGGGATTCGGGTAAGCGAGCTATCGTTCATTACTACGGAGGCGGTTAAACGAGGCGAGGCGGTCGTGTCCCTCAAAGGCAAGTCGCGTACGGTTTTTCTTGTAAAATCCTTACAAAAGAAACTGCTTCGTTATATAGAGGAACAGAAAATCGTGGCAGGTGCCGTTTTTATCACGCGCACGGGCAAGCCTATGAATCGCGCCAACATTTGGCGTGAGATGAAGTCAGTATGCGAAGAGGCAAAAGTGAACCCGCAAAAGGTATTTCCCCATAATTTGCGCCACCTGTTTGCCCGTGTGTTTTACGGCATTGAAAGAGACATTGCAAAGCTTGCGGACATTCTCGGTCACAGTAGCATCAACACAACGAGGATTTATATTGTCAGCAGCGGCACGGAACATCGTCGGAGAATGGAATCCATGAAACTGATTTTATAAACAAAAAAAAGCCGCCGAGAAATCGACAGCGACATAATCCGCATTATGTTGCAGAAACGGGTAAAAAAATTTTAGCCACCCTCTCTGTACTTAGGTATTCTACAACTTTTTTTTATGTATGTCAAGAAAATAAAGCACAAAAAAGCGTAAAAAATTACAATATTTTTTTGTAAAAAATTTGATTTGTCCGAAAATATAAAAATGGCACAACACGAAAAAGCCTTTTCAAAAGCATGAATGAAAAAGCTTGTGTTTTTCCGTACTCATTTTAAGAACAAATTGCCAATAAGCGTTTTTATCGACCTGCAAATACAACATAATGCGGATTATGTCGCACTTTGCGGCAACGCAGAAAGGAGGGAATTTATCCATATGGAATCGGAAGAGATAACGAACGGCACCGAGCCTCAGAACCAAAAGCCTGCCCGCAAACAAAAGCAAGGCTTTTTCACCATATACAACATCATCGGGATTGTCCTCTGTGTTCTGCTGTTGCCCGGATTTATCGTCTCCGCAACGCTTTTGGTGAGTTCTTGGATTCACAGCGATGTTCCACCGAGTTGTTTCGGTTATACGCCGCTTATAGTGGAAACGGGTAGTATGGCTCCCGTGTTTGACGAGGACGACCTTGTGTTGATACGGAACAGCGCAGAGGAAGCGTCTTACAAAGTGGGAGATATTATCTGTTTTCACAGCGGGAACTCTTATGTAACCCACCGAATCAATGAAATTACGACAGACGAGGAAGGAATCACGGTTTATATAACGAAAGGAGACGCCAACAACGCCCCGGACGACGGGTCGGTACGCGCTGATCAGATTCTCGGCATTTACAAGACGCGCTGGGAAGGGATGGGTAAGGTATTTTTGTTTATCCAGACTCCTGTGGGCATGATCGTCTGCATGATGCTGCCCGTAATTCTTGTGCTTCTGCTTTTCTTCGTCCCGCCCATAATCGCGGCTCGCAAAAAGCCGGAAAGCGAAACAGATAGCGCAGGCGGCACAGACAGCGCAGATGACGCCCCGGACGGGCAAAATTAAATTAGGTTATGACCGAGTCGGCCACACGGCTTAGGAAATGACATACATAAAAGAAATATTTTGGAGGTTTTGAAAACATGAACAAAACAAAGAAAAATGGCTTTCTCAAAGTTGCCGGTATTATGGCAGTTATCGTGATGTTGACAACCTGCATCGTTTCGGGAACTGTTGCAAAGTATACAAGCACGGGTACTGCAGGTTTTAACTCTGTTACTCCTGCTTCATGGGAGATAAAACTTAATGATTCGACGGAATTAACCACAGGCTTGTCAAATCTCCCCTGGACAATTAAGGCGATCAATGCCGATACAGGCGATTTGCATGTCGCCGAAGGCAAAATCGCTCCGGGAACTTGGGGCTATGCCAAAGTAAAAGTTACAAATAATGGCGAAGTTGATGCTGCTTTGACTTTATCCGGTTTTGATTCTATAGCGGACAAAGGAAGTGGATCTCCAAATTTGAGTTTCAAATTTGTTGCCATGGATGAAGACCCGGCTTCTTACAGCGGAGCAACAGGCGGCACAACCGGCATTACACTTGCACAAAAAACGAGTAAAACGTTTTATGTTTGCTATGAGTGGTTGTACGACGAAACCGGTACAAATGATGTTCAAGATACAAATCTTGGAACAACTCATACAGCAATCTCATTTGATGAACTGACCATCGTTGCAACTCAGGTTGAACCCCAAACGAAGACTGAATAATCATCTCAATCGTAAGCAGACGGCCTTAAATGCGTCGTCTGTGGTTGACCCAACAACTATGGACGGACAGCCCCGGATGTGGCGCTGAGGCTGTCTGCTGTGGCTGAAAAAAGAATTTAGACTTTTAACGGTGCGGCTTGCTCAAAGCTGCAAGTCTTTGGCAGGCTGTACCCTTAAGTGCTTAAAAAAAAGCAAAGAAATCAAACAAATAGGAGGTTATGACAGATGCTCGAGAAAAAGAAAAACGGCTTTCTTAAAGCCGCCTTCCTTATGCTGACTGTCATTATGCTGTCCGCCTGTTTCCTTCCCGGAACTTTGGCAAAGTATTATAGTCAGGGGAAAACCGGTTTAAAATTAGAAGTGGCGACATGGAATGTTGCTGTCGAGGAGGGGTCAGCTGATCCGCAACGTATTGGTGAGATTGATTTGAGTAGCCTCACATGGACAATCAATCAGGAAACTGACGTCACAGCAGCCCCTGCCGAGGGAAAAATCGCGCCCGGCACTTGGGGGTATGCGGAAATCAGGATCGTGAACATGAGCGACGTGGATGCCATTGTAACGATCAGTGGCGTAGAAGACATTGAAGAGTTAGGTAGTACAACTGAAGGTTTAGGAACTTTAGATGATAGCGGTCTGCATTTCAAAGTGATTGCAACGAGTGAGCCCATTTCTGACCCCGGTAGTTACGACGGCATGAAAACTGATACTACTCCTGTTACCGATATTTTTACCAGCGACGGCCATAAATTTCAAAAAGCTACGTCGGACAGCAGCGACGATGCCGATAGTATATATCTTTATGTTTGTTTTGAGTGGCTGTTCGAGATATTAACAGATAGTGTTGCAAATTCGGATGTGGATGAAGCTCATGCGAAGTTGGGAGAAGATTCGTACAGTTTCGATTTTAGCGCGCTGACCATCACAGCATGGCAGGCAAAAGAGGGGACTTCTTAAAGCAAGCGGAAAAGCGATGATGAGGAAGAATTGGTTACAGCGGATCCGACAGATCGCGACCGGCGCATTGGTGGCGGTGTTTCTCCTGATTGTGTGTGTATTCGGCTATACGGCAATTGCACGCGCAAAAGGAAATCCCATGCCTACGGTTTTCGGCTGGGGGAGCGCCGTGGTGCTTTCCGGCAGTATGGAGCCGGAGCTCCCTGTGGGCGCGCTGCTTGTCATTCACCGAGAAAAAAGCTATGAAGTCGGAGAGATAATCACCTATGAGGATGAATACGGCAGTATTGTCACCCATCGGCTTGTATCCTTGGAAAACGGGCAAGCCACAACCAAAGGCGACGCAAACAATACAAACGATGCGCCGTTTGCGGCATCGAAGATTCGCGGAGAACTCAAGATGGTGCTGCCCGGCGTCGGCAGAGCAATCCTTTGGCTCAAGACGCCGATAGGACTTTGCACGATACTGACGGGTTGCGGATTTTTAATAATTCTTTCCGTTTATTTTACACGAAAGGAGGGTAAAACACAATGACAGAACCTAACGACAGACCGACCGAACTGCCGGTAGAGGTGGAACCTTCAAAAACGCACAAATCGAATAAGGTATTCAGACTTGGAATCTCCTGCCTTGCGCTTTTGCTTGTTACCGCCCTGATTTTTGTCGGCGGAACGTTTTCCAAAAATACATCAAATGGGTCTTTTGATGGGTTGTCGATACAGGCGGCAGAATTCAATTTGACGGTAAAGGATACATGGAGCGGCTCGAATAATGACAGACTTGGAAGCTCATGTGGATTCAAGGGTGATGAATATGTTGTGCTCTGCTCCTTTGAGGTAAACTATACCGGCGACGTAGATATATCCTGTGATTTGGTTTTTCATGTTTCGACCAATAAAAACCTTGACCCTGATGTGCGATTTGAACTGTATGACGAAAATGCTCGCGATACTCCAAAAGCAACATTAGCGCTTGATAAAAATAAAAGCGATGTCGATGAAAATCAATTCGTCTACTTCGCGAACAATATATGTAGCTTTAAAAAGGACGAAAATGCCCCAATAGGATATGTGATTGCTTTATATTGCCCTAGGGTCAGCGATGGTCGAACTACGACATACACTTCCTTCGACGGGGGGCTTGTCATCACAGCAACTCAGCTAAAGACACCGAAAGGAGAATGAATAAGAAATGAAAACCAACTGTAAAATGCACGGTAAAAAGATTTTCTTTAAAATTTTGGTATTTTTTATCCTCCTTACAAGCGTTCTCCTATCCGTTGGCACAACCTACGGAAAATACAGAATTGAGCTTAGTGCTGACATAGATTTTAATGTCTGTCCTGTTGAGCTAGATCGTTCGATGGCAAAGGACGACGAAACCGGCGACCTCCCCGGCATTGAAGAGGAAACGCCGACGACAGTGTATCAGGTACAGCCCGGCGACACGCTTGAGACGATTGCGGAGAAGTTCGGTATAACGGTGGAAGCGCTCGCTGCCTATAATGGATTAGACCCCGATTCACCAATAGACCCCGGTACGATTTTGCATATTCCTCCGACAGATTGAACCTCTTAGACAGACATTGATAAAAAACCACTACTCCATATAATAAATGTAATACAAAATAATTATTGGATTTATGCTTTTCTTAAGCAATACATATGAGATAAGAGCAAAATTTTTGTAAAAATGCTAATTTATAATTAGGAATAATATAAAATTAGGTATTTATATATATGTAAAAATTTTTTCGGATAAATATTCAAATTATTAAAATATATATTTTTCCTATTTTTAGTCATATGCCACAGGTTAAGTCTGTGGCATATTGCTTATTTATGAGTTTAGATTTAAAATTTATATACATTTTTCATTTGTTTTTATATTTTTTCAATCTGAAGCTCATCTTTTTATATTACAAAAAATGTCAATGTTATAAGATTATAAAATCTCCTAAAAATTGACAATTTTTGTTATTTCCAATATTAAATGAATATATAATAGTATTTTATTATTTAAGAATCTTTGAAAAACGAAGAATAAATTGGATTTAGAGCGGCATATTTTTTATAATATTCTCCAAGGGGGTTTAGCATTTGTTGCCAAGGCTTTTCTATAGTATAGTGAACGATATAAGGTTGTGAGATATCCGAAACTATATTTCGTATATTAGGTGTGAAACGTTCGGGGAAAGAGATGTTATTCCATTGAACATTCCATTTGGGAGAAATAATTCCTATATCACCAACACAAATAGTATTCAAAATATCTTGATCTAAATATATAAATTGCCTTTGTTGCTTAATAAGTTCAGTTGCCTTATCAAAATATCCTATTTTGTTGAAGCGATTGCAATCTATTACCATTACTCCTGCATTAATATAATTTAAGTGAGATAACCCTAAAGATTGAATATATATACAATCTTTTTCGGTGGAGTAGTTTATAGTACCGTATATAGTATGCAAATTATTCACTTCATCCAATAGTTCTGCTATATCACGATTCACGACTAAGTCTACGTCAAGATAAATAATATTACCAAAGTTGTCACCGAAAAATTTTGGTATAAACAAACGATAATATGTTTCCTTGGTATAATGCGCACAAGTATAAAATACTGAATAGTACTCTTTAGTAAACTGTTCAAAGTCGATAAACGTGATTTCAATACCGTTTATTTGTAATGACGAAAGCAAACTTTTGCTTTTTTCGCTCAATGAAGTATAGAAAACAAAAATATGATACCTTTTGTTTATATTGCGATTGGCAATTAACGAATATATTGCGGTGGAAAGATATGGTGCATATTCATTGTTTGTAACAAAAGCGACAGTAATTTCTTTTTTGCGGTTTAGTTCCATAGCAAATGAATTATAACACCCTTTTTATACAAAAGCAAGCAATTTTACGATTAAACTTTTTACAAGTTTAATTTTGTAGAGGTGAAATGTCAAACTAAATGCAACAGTAAGGCTGGTACTGCAATAGCACGATATATCCAAAACCGAGCAGAGTAGATAAGCTATTGGAACAAGTAATTATGAAAAAAATACATAGACCTGTTTACGGGTAAGTAGACAGGAGAGAGAGCTAAAGAAAGAGGTAGACAAGACACAGGATATTGTGTTAAAATAAAAAACATAATCTAATTTTATTTTGGAGTACAGAAATGGAAAAAGTCTATTCTTCGATTAATGCACTTTTGGCTTATGCTCATAAAAATCTAAATTTATCTAAAAAGAATCTTAATTATGTTCGTAATAGTATATTCAGACTACTTAAATTAAACTCTTATTCGGGGGATGAGAAAGACTTTGTCGTATCGGACGAGACTCCGGAAAAACTGCTTGACGAGTTTACAAAAGCCTGTATTGCGAAAAACCTTTTTCGGGTTGATGATGCGGAATATTATCGTGACGGCGTTATGGGTGAGATTATGTTGCTTCCGGATGCGGTCCAATCTTTGTTTGAAGAAAAGTATACAAAAGATGGAAGCGCTACTGCACTTGATTGGTTTTACGATTATTCGATAAAATGCAATTATGTCGCAAAAGCTCTTCTTGATCTTAATCCGCGTTTCACTTCAAAAGGACTTATAATTACGATAAACAAGGCAAAACCTGAATTTCGAGATCCCAAAAAAGCATTGAGTGGTAATGCGGCAAAAGAAGGATATCCAAAGTGCAATATTTGTAACGAAAACGAAGGCTTTTCCGGTAGGAACAAGAGAACATTGCGCACTATAGATATTATGCTTGGTGGAGAACAATGGTTTTGGCAATATTCACCTTACGGATATTTCTATCAACATGGCATTGCGGTAAATTATGAGCATATTCCAATGCATATAGATCGCAGTACATTTGAGAAGTTGCTTGATTTTGTCGATATGTTCCCTACATACTTCATTGGTTGCAATGCACCTCTCGAACGAATTGGAGGCAGTGTCCTTGCACATGATCATTTTCAAGGCGGCGGAGAAATTTTGCCTATGCATAAAGCAAAGGCATTTTATACCATGGTGAATTCGAAATATCCGGACACGCTGGTTGAAATACCGGATTGGAAGGGTACTGTAATCAGGATTGTTTCTATGGTTCGTCGTAACGTCGAAGAAATTAGCGAAAATATCAGATTGAAGTGGCTATTGTATAAAAATCCTGCTTTTGGACTCATTCCATATGATGAAAAAGGCATTTATCATGCTATAAGTCCTACTGTTATCAAAACTAAACGCGGTTATGAAATGAATATTATTCTTAGAAGTAATTTAACAAGTAGCGAATATCCCGATGGTATATTTCACGCGCATCCGGAATATCATATGATCAAAAAAGAATCTATTGGTTTGATAGAAGCACAAGGTCTGTTTATTTTGCCCGGGAGACTTGAAAAGCAACTTGGAGAGATACAAACCTTGATTGTTCAAGGAAAACCTCTATGTGCAACGTTGCAGGATTTTGCTTTAGTTTATAATGAAGTTTGCGAAAGAGTCGGTGAGAATCGTAATATAAAAAAAGTGCATTATGCTATGAAAGAAACACTCGGATCTATATGTAATGCCATTCTCGAAAATACCGCTGTTTTTAAAGATAAAAGTACGACGGTCTTATTTATGAACGATTTGGGCTTTGATGTACTATTGTAAATTTTATATTAGGTGAGCAACAATTGTTATCGCGGCGAATGATGTCATGACAACAAGTTTTCTTTGGAATATAATGGACTTGCAAGGCTATTTTGTTATTGATACGATTAATTCCGAAATTTGCGATATAACAAATTAGTTTGAGCTTGAAGATAAATTTTAAATTAGCCAACTATACTACTTAGTGCGCTTCACTCCTTGCGGGATTTCAGATGAGGGGAGCGAAGAGGCGAAGGAAACTTTGGAAGAGGCGTAGGAAGATATTGCGAGAACAGTCGCTTATTTCTATTTTGGTTGCCGTTGCGAGAGTGTCGGTAAAGTCTGATTTAATACTGTCGAGAACGTCGCCGCCGTACAGAACTATACCGTCCTCGAAATGCAGGTACAGGCTGCGGAAGTCCAGATTTACCGTACCCACCGTGGCTATCTCGTCATCGCACAGGCAAACTTTCGCGTGAATGAAACCGCCCGTATATTCGTAGATCTTTACGCCCGCGTTCAGCAACTCTTTGTAGTACGAGATCGTCGCGTAATGTATCAATTTTTTGTCGTATTTTTGCGGAGTTATTATGCGGACGTCAACGCCGCTTTTTGCCGCGGTCTTTAACGCCTCGAGCATTGCGTCGTCTATGATGAGGTAAGGAGTCGTAAAATACAGATATTTTTCCGCGCCTTTGATTATGTTCATATACACTTGCTCGCCGACATATTCTTTGTCGAGAGGATTGTCTGCGTAGGGTTGGACATATCCTTGACTTAGGGGAGTATCTTCGCCCGTGGGATAGAATTTAAGATAACTCTCCTGACTTTTGTTGCAGATACTCCACAACTGTAAAAATATCACCGCAAAACTTCTCGCCGCGCCGCCCTTTATCATTATGCCGCAGTCTTTCCAGTGCCCGAATCTTTCTATTTTATTGACGTATTCGTCGGCTATGTTCGCGCCGCCCGTAAATGCCGTTTTGCCGTCGATTACCGCAATCTTTCGGTGATCGCGGTTGTTCTGTATAGAGGTGACCACGGGTCTGAATTTGTTGAAACAGTAACATTTGATGCCTTTATCTGCGAGTACTTTGGGATACTTCGTGGGCAAGGACAACAGAGAGCCGATGTCATCGTACATTACTCGGATATCCAATCCGTCCTTTGCCTTTTGTACGAGAATTTCGAAAATCTCGTCCCATAATTCGCCCTCCGAGATGATAAAATACTCCAAAAAAATGTATTTTTCGGCTTTTCTCAACTCGGCTGTAAACGCCTTGAAAAACTCCTCGCCGCTCGGGAAATATCGGCTTTCGCCGTTAGCGTACAGAGGGAACCCTCCGACATTGGCAAGATAATTGACGAGAGAATGTTTTCTTTCGGGCAATTCTTTTATTTCGGGAGCGTCGAATAACGCGCTTAAACTCGCATACTCGAGTCGCGCATGCCGCGCCGCTCTTATCGTAACGTTCTGTGTGTGGAATATTATATACATGACTCCGCCCACTATCGGCGCAAACAACAACAAAAAGACCCAGGACAACTTGTAACTGAACTTCTTGTCCGTGTTTATCACATATATCGCTATCAACATGCTTATTACGGTAAATAAATAATCCAACCAAGTGATGAACGCCTTTCCCGTGTATATCAACGCAAAATAAAATAACACTTGAGCAAGTATCAACAAAGCGATCACACCCCGTCGGGCAAAGATAGCCAAATGCCTGAGTTTTCTTTTTGCTTTTCCCTCTTTAGTCAAGTAGGCTCCTCCTTGATCGGTTATTTCCGTCTGCGTTTATTTTATCATTTTATGCAGTCGATGTCAACTTCTATATTAGATAAGACAAATATCTTTATTAATATGAGCCCAAAAGTCCTTTTTTACCTTGACAAAACCTTTGGAAAGAGGTTATAATTGAATATGGTATGCTGCGCATACCCGACTAACTCCACGGAGGATAAATATTATTATGAAAATTTCAAATCGAGCAGCAGGCGTTTCGCCGTCACTCACGCTTGCGATCACCGCAAAAGCCAAAAAACTTAAGGCGGACGGCTTGCCCGTTATTTCTTTCGGCGCAGGAGAGCCCGATTTCAACACGCCCGATTATATCATCTCGGCGGCAAAAGAAGCGCTTGACAAAGGCTTTACCAAGTACACCGCAGCAAGCGGTATGCCCGAACTCAAACAGGCGATTTGCCGCAAACTCAAAGAGGACAATAACCTCGAATACGAGCCTTCTCAAATCGTCATTTCAAACGGAGCAAAACATTCGCTCTCGAATACCATGCAGGCTCTTATCGAACCCGGAGACGAAGTAATCATTCCCGCTCCTTATTGGCTCACTTATCCCGAACTTGTGCGTATCAACGGCGGTGTGCCCGTGTTCGTCAATACCGACCCCGATAATAAATTCAAGATCACTCCCGAACAACTCAAAAAAGCGATCACGCCCAAGACAAAGGCTTTTGTACTCAATAACCCCAACAACCCCACGGGCGCGGTTTACGGCAAAGACGAAATCTTTGCTCTCGCCGAAGTTCTTGCCGATACCGATATAGTCGTCATCTCGGACGAGATTTACGAAAAACTCACTTACGGCGAAAAGGTTGTCTCGATAGCGTCTTTCGGTCCTCAACTCAAAGAGCGTACCGTCGTCATCAACGGCGTTTCCAAATCTTATGCGATGACGGGTTGGAGAATAGGTTATACGGCAAGTTGCCCCGAACTTGCAAAGGCGATGAGCAATATGCAAAGCCACGAGACTTCCAACCCCAACAGTATAGCGCAATACGCCTCGGTCGCAGCCCTCTCGGATCCCAAACAAACGGAATTTCTCGAGGAAATGAGATCTACCTTCGATTACAGGAGACAACTCATGCTTTCGCTGCTCGAAAAAATAGACGAAATCAAAACGATCACCCCCGAGGGCGCGTTCTATATCATGTTCGGTGTAAAACAACTCTACGGAAAGTCTTTTATGGGACAGCCCATCAATTCCGCTATGGACTTTGCTTCGGTACTTCTCGATAAACAGTACGTCGCGGTCATTCCTTGCGAAAGTTTCGGAGCAAACGATTTTATCAGACTCAGTTACTCTGCAAGCAAGTCCGATATTATCGAGGGTATCGCGAGAATAGCAACTTTCGTACGTAATCTGAAATAATTTTTATATGACAAACTTGTCGATAGCATAGAGGGAGGAAAACCGATTTGCCCGAAAATATCGTGTTCTCGGCTATAAAGCCGACTAATCTGCCGACTATAGGGAACTATATAGGCGCAATCAAAAATATGGTGGCGATGCAGGAGACCTACAATTGCCTGTACAGCGTTGCGGATCTCCACTGCATTACCGTTAATATGGAGCCTGCAAAACTGCGCTCCAATACTCTCGATATGTTTTCGCTGTACGTCGCCTGCGGAATAGATACGGAAAAAAGCATTCTCTTCGTGCAGTCTCACGTGTCCGCGCATGCCGAACTTACCTGGATATTAAATTGTTTTACTCAGTTCGGAGAAGCCAAACGCATGACTCAATTCAAAGAGAAAAGCAAAAAGAATCCCGACAATATCAACGTCGGTCTGTTTGACTATCCCGTACTCATGGCTGCGGATATTTTGCTGTACGGCGCGAGTTTGGTTCCCGTAGGCAAAGACCAAAAGCAACATGTCGAACTCGCCCGAACCATCGCAGAGAGATTCAATAACCGCTATACGCCCACTTTCGAGGTTCCCGAACCCGTCTTGCCGACCAAAGGCGCCGCCAAAATAGGCAGTCTTGCGGATCCCACCGCAAAAATGGGCAAAACGGACGAGAACGCCTCGGGCACTGTCTTTATTCTCGACACACCCGACGAGATCATGCGTAAGTTCAAACGCGCGGTCACCGACAGCGGTCATGAAATAATCTCTCATCCCGACAAACCGGGTATTTCCAATCTTATCAATATCTATTGCGCCTTTACCTCGAAATCCGTTGCCGATACCGAAAAAGAATTTGAGGGCAGAGACTACGCTTATTTCAAAGAAAAAGTCGGAGAGGCGGTAATAGAATCTCTTTTACCCATTCAAAAACGCTATAAAGAAATCAGAGCCGATAAGCGTCTGCTCGACGAATTAATGATAAACGGCGCTCAAAAAGCGGACAGGATCGCGAGAAGAACTCTTGATAAAGTTTACAGAAAAATAGGCTTCTGCAGAGTCTGAAAGGAGATCGAATGTTCGGTTATGTCTTGCCGGTACCCGGCGAACTCAGTAAACAGGATTTTATTCTTTACAAAAGCTTTTATTGCGGTATCTGCAAACTTACGGGCGTAAAGTACGGGCAAATGTCTCGCTTTGCCGCAAACTACGATATAGCGTTTATGAGCATTTTCCTTCACGATATTTTAAGGCAGGACGTCTCGTTTTGCGAGGAACCATGCATAAGCAATCCCTTCGCGAAAAGAGTCACGGTCAAAGAAAATCCCTTGCTCGATAAAATTGCCGCCGCGAACATTATCTTGTGTTATTACAAGGCAGCCGACGGAGTTATCGACAGAGACGGCTTCAAGTATCGTATAATGAAACACTCTTTCGGAAAACCTTATAAAAAAGCGAAAAGTCTGTTGCCCGAGGTTGACGAAATAATCGCGGAGGGATATGAAAATTTGCGTGTCGCCGAACGGAGTGGGAGCGACAATATCGACAAAACAGCCGATTGCTTCGCCGCCATGTTGCAAAAACTGTTTACGGCTCTGTGCGGCAAGAATGATGAAAACGCCGAAAAGTTGTTTTATAATCTCGGAAAATTCGTATATCTCGCCGATGCCCTCGACGACATAGACGAGGATTTCAAAAAAAGACGCTATAACGTCTTTCTCAAATCCTTCGATAACTATAAAAACAGGAAACAATTCATTGAGGATAACTTCGGAGATTTGTCTTTCTGTTTCAACACCACTGTTAACCGCATTATCGAATGCTTTAACAATCTGCAATTCTCTCAAAGTTATTCCCTCATGCAGAACGTGGTTTTCAGCGGCTTGAGAACCACCGTCCGAAAACTTTTGAAAAGCGACAAAAAACTCGCTCCGCCCAAGTTGTGAATTTTTTATAAGCCGATATAAGGAGTCTATATGAGCATATTCGAAATTTTGGGGCTTCCCACCGATACTCCCAAAGAAGAGTTGGAAAAAAAGTATAAAGACCTTCGTTACGAACTTTCGGAAAAGCGATTCTTGCCGGGAGAAGAAGGCAATGCCGCCGCTAAGAAATTGACAGAACTCGACAGAGCCTGGAAAGACTATGTCTCATTTGACGAGAGCGAAAAAGTTAATGTAGGGGACACGGACTCCTTTTCCGCAATAGACGAGTATATCAAAAAGGGCGACCTCGCTTCGGCTCAGAACCTTCTCGACGCCGTCAAGGTTCGCAATGCGGAATGGCATTATTTTCAGGCGCAAGTCTATTATAAACGAGAATGGCTCTCCGAGAGCAGAAAACACTTGAAAATCGCTCATGATATGGAGCCTTCCAATGAAAAATACAAAAACGCTCTCGATAAACTCGAAATGAAGATGGGAAGCGCAGAAGTCCCGCCTCAAAATTTCGGTAACTATTCTCAACAACAGACCCAAGGAGGCTCTTGCGGCAATATGCTTTCCGATTGTTGCGCCGCCTATTGCTGTATGGAGTGCTGCTATTCCCTTTTCTGTTGCAGATAATATCATGAACGCTCGAGGCATTACCACAGCCGCGGTATCCGCTGCTTTGTCAATAGTCTTTATGCTTATCAGTAACTACGTGCCTGTCATACGAACGACGCCTTTGTTTTTGGCTTGCGCCGCAATGTTCATAGCGTTTTACGCGGGAAAGTCCATAGTCGGCTTTCTGGCGATGGCAGCGTCACTCGGAATTTGCTTCGCTTTTTCGGGATTAAGTTCGACTTTTCTCTTGTCCGCGTTGGTATTCTATCCCTACTGTATCGTCGCTTATTATATAAGGAACTTCGATTACAGGGGAATAGGTATTCCTTTGAGACTCGCCGCGGTCGCCGCAGTCGCGAACGTCGGACTTGCGGCAATGTATTTTCTTACGAAATATCTGTTTTTCGATCTCGCTGTTATTTGCGAGTTTCTCGGCGGTTATTTCACGCTTGCTTGTATCTATACCGCTGTTTTTTGGGTATTCGACTTTATTTTCGCAAACGGTATTAAATATTTTACGAAATTGATTGTAAGAGGTAGAAAAAAATGACTTTTGAAGAATTGAAAGAAAAGGCAAAATCAGGCGACGTCGAAGCGCAGATCGCGCTCGGCGAGACTTACGAACGTAGCGGAAATCATGCCGAAGCGCTCAAATGGGCGCAGATCGCCGCGGATAACGGAGACGCCGTCGCCGCTTATAATACCGCATATTTTTATGCAAACGGCGTAGGTACGGATAAAAATTTAACCAAAGCCGCCGAGTATCTCAATATGAGCGCGGATGCGGAATATGTTCCCGCAATGGCTCAACTCGGAAGTTTTTATATGAACGGATTCGGCGTGCCTCGCGACGAACAAATGGCTCTTTTCTGGACGAGACGCGCCGTAAAAGAGAACGACCCGATGGCAACGCATAACCTCGGCATAGCATATCTCGAGGGAGTCGGAATGCCTCAGAACCGCGAGAAAGCGATTACTTTGTTGAGAAAAGCCCTCTCGTTGGGACACAGCGAAAGTCAGAAAGTCTTGGATAAAATTCTTACCGAAGAGGATAACGAATGGCTCTCGGAACAAGACTCCGAACAAGACTCGGAACAGACCGAGGACGACCGAGACGAAGAAACCCAATCCGAAGCGGCTCAAGACGTTACCGAGGAATCGGAAAACACTTCGGAGCCCGAGAAAAACGAAAAGCAAGGCTTTTGGGCAAAATTGAAACGCTGGTTTGTCGGCGAATAGCGTAAATAATTAAGGGGCTGCCTCGAACGACAGCCCTTGTTTTATCTAATAGCGCTATATTGAAATAATTCGACGGGGCGGGAGAGAGCGACGCTTTCTCGTTTTTCGTCTGCAATAAGTAAAAAATAAATTTGCCAAAGGAAAGAAAATCGCTTGACAAGCCCTTTGATTTGTGCTAACATATTATGGCACCCCCAGAGTGGCGGTGTTTTTTAGTGACTTTCAGATAAGGAGTTTTGTCATGAGAAACAAGATCACATTGGCTTGTACGGAGTGCAAGCAACGCAATTATGACAACATGAAGAACAAGAAGAACGACCCCGACAGAATCGAACTTATGAAGTATTGCAAGTTTTGTCATAAGCACACTTTGCATAAAGAAACAAAATAAGGAGAATGGCAGTGGCAGATAATAATCCCAAAAAGAACGCCTCGGCAAAAGCCAAGCCCAAGCGCAGCGTAGGCAGATGGTTTAAGGAGCGTTTTTCCGAACTGAAGAAAGTATCCTGGCCCACTTTCCCCGAAGTAATGAAAACTTTGGGTATAGTATTGTTGGTAGTTTTGGCATTCTTCGTTGTATTTTTCCTTTTCGACCTTGCTCTCGGCGAACTTTATAAATTGCTTGTAACGGGTATCGAATCGGAGACGACAGCCGCCTTTTTACCCAAAGTATTTTCGCTGTTTACGAGGCTGATATAAGATGGACGAAGAGGTTAAGTGGTACGTCCTTCACACCTATTCGGGTTACGAAAATTTGGTAAAAGTCAACCTCGAGATGGTTTTCAAAAAGAACAACATGGTTGACCGTCTGAAAGAAATCGTTATTCCCATGGAAGACGTGGTGGAGGAAAAGAACGGAAAACGCAAGATCGTTCAGAGAAAAATGTTTCCTTGTTACGTTCTCGTAAAGATGCAGTATGATAACAGCATGTGGCACATGATAGTCAATACGAGGGGCGTAACGGGCTTTGTAGGACCTCAAGGCAGACCCATTCCGCTTACCGAAGACGAAATAAAACGAATGCATCTTGAAAAAGTTGTCGTTGAGACCAACTTCAAGGTAGGCGACAAAGTGAATGTCACCGACGGACCTTTGGCGGGCTTCATCGGAGATATCGAGGCGATAGATAACGCTTTGGGTAAGGCGAAAGTCATAGTCAGTATGTTCGGAAGACCCACACCCGTCGAACTCGAACTTTATCAGATCGAACCTATATCGCTTTAATTTTAATCAAGTCAAATCCGGGAGAACTCCGTTTGGAGTTCGGTATCACCGCGATTGTATAAAAACTATACAAGGAGAAAACAACAATGGCAAAAAAAGTTACTGCAATGGTAAAATTGCAACTTCCTGCCGGTAAAGCGACCCCGGGACCTCCCGTAGGTTCTTCGCTCGGACCTCACGGTATCAACATTCCGGGCTTTACCAAGGAATTCAACGAAAAGACGAGAGGACAGGAAGGACTTATAATTCCCGTCGTTATCACTATCTATGCGGACAGATCTTTCACATTCGTGCTCAAGACACCTCCCGCAGCGGTTCTTATCAAAAAGGCTTGCAAGATAGAGAGCGGTTCGGCTAAGCCCAACCGTACAAAAGTGGCAAAAATCACTCATCAACAGCTCAAGGAAATTGCCGAGATGAAGATGCCCGACCTCAACGCCGCAAGCGTAGAAGCGGCAATGAGCATGGTTGCGGGTACCGCTCGCAGCATGGGCGTTGTGGTAGAGGACTAAGGGGGGACTAAGCAATATGAAACATTCAAAGAGATATACTTCAGCCGCTCAAAAAGTCGATACCTCAAAGGCTTATGAAGCAGACGAGGCAATGAAAGCGGTAGTAGAGTCTTCCACCGCAAAGTTCGATGAGACAATAGAACTTCACGTAAGATTGGGCGTTGACCCTCGACAGGCAGATCAACAGGTAAGAGGTACCGTTGTTCTTCCCAACGGAACGGGTCGTAAAGTCAGAGTTTTGGTTATCGCAAAGGGCGACAAAGCCGATATAGCGCAAAAGGCGGGCGCGGACATAGTGGGCGCCGAAGAAATTATCGCAAAGATAATGAACGAAGGCTTTTTGGATTTCGACGTTTGTATAACTTCTCCCGATATGATGGGTCAAATGGGTAAAGTCGCAAGGATCCTCGGACCCAAGGGCTTGATGCCCAGTCCCAAGTCGGGTACCGTTACCAACGACATCGCAAAAGCGGTTGCCGATACCAAAGCGGGTAAAGTCGAATATCGTATAGACAAGACGGCTATTATTCACTGCCCTATCGGTAAAAAGTCTTTCGGCGCGGACAAATTGTTTGAAAACTACAATGCTCTTATGGAAGCAATAGTCAAGGCAAAACCCGCGGCGAGCAAGGGTATATACATCAGAAGCGTAACCACCGCATCCACGATGGGCCCCGGCATAAAGATTATTTACAGAATATAATAAAAACACAAAACCGAAATTTTACCGTAGACAGTAAGCGGAGAAATCCTTAAATTTGCTTACCGAGGTATTGAGAAAGGCTTTTCAAATAGGCAAAAATTGTTTTTCTCGTCCTCGTATATCTACGGGGACGATTTTTTCTAAATTCAATAAGGAGGCTAAAAACTTGTCTGAAGAAATTTTAAAGCAGAAAGAAGCGATTGTAAAGGACATAGAGGATAAGGTAAACCGTTCCAAAAGCATCGTTATAGTGGACTATCGCGGCATCAACGTAGAGCAGGACACTCAAATGCGTACCGAACTCCGTAAATCGGGAGTAGAGTACAAGGTTCTTAAAAACCATCTTGTATTCCGCGCCTTCAAGAATGCGGGCTATGACGGTTTCGAAGAAATTCTCAAAGGTCCCACTGCGGTTGCTTTTTCCTATGACGATGCGGTTGCGCCCGCGAAAATCATTGGCGACTATGTGAAAAAAGTCAACAAGATCGCTATCAAAGGCGGCATCGTGGAAGGAAAACAAATGAGTACCGATGACATTGCTAAATTGGCAACTATTCCGTCCAAGAACGTTTTGGTTGCACAATTGCTTGGTTTGCTCACCTCGCCTATGCGTGGGCTTGCCGTTGCGATCAACGAGGTCGCCAAGAAAAATGCCTAATAAAAAAATAAATTAAATAAGGAGTTAATTAAAATGGCTGATTTGAATAAAATGTTGGAAGAAATAAAAGGTATGAGCGTTCTCGAACTCAACGAGTTCGTAAAGCTCATTGAAAGTGAATTCGGCGTATCCGCCGCTGCAATGGCTGTAGCAGCTCCCGCAGCAGGTGGCGCCGCTGCCGCTCCCGCAGAGGAAGAGCAGACCGAATTTGCATTGATCTTGAAAGAAGTAGGCGGAAACAAGATTGCCGTTATCAAGATCGTTCGTGAAATTACAGGTCTCGGTTTGGCAGAAGCGAAGGCTCTCGTAGACGGCGCGCCCAATACCATCAAGGAAGGTCTTGCAAAAGACGCCGCAAACGAGTTCCTTGCAAAGTTCAAGGAAGCAGGCGCAACCGCAGAACTCAAATAATTGTAATTTTTACGATTTACAACAAGACAGTGCCGAAAATACAAACGTTGAAAAACTCGGTTGTAATTTTTGCGCGCTGTCTTTTTTTATAATTGACTCACGGAAGATTTTTGTATTATAATATCCGCAAACAATGTCGGAGGATATATATGGATAAGAATAAGTTGGATAAATTGGCAGAGATAATTTCCCAAAGCCGCAATATAGTCTTTTTCGGCGGAGCGGGAGTCTCTACCGAAAGCGGAATACCCGATTTTCGTTCGCCGCGCGGAGTGTTTTCGGGAAAAGCCGAATTACCTCCCGAAACGATAGTGTCTCATGATTATTTTATATCTCATCCCGATAAATTCTATAAATTTTATCGGGAAAGAATGTTGTTTCCCGACGCAAAACCCAACGCCGCTCACAAATTTTTGGCAAAGGCGGAAAGGGCGGGCAAACTGTCCGCCGTCATAACACAGAACATCGACGGACTGCATTATGCCGCAGGCAGTTCGGCTGTATATGAATTGCACGGAAACGTCCATAAAAATCATTGCATGTATTGCAATAAGTTTTACGACCTCGACTGTATATTGTCAACGCAAGAAGTTCCGCGCTGTACTTGCGGCGGTATTATAAAACCCGACGTGGTTCTTTACGGCGAGTCGTTGGACGGAGATACGGTTTCGGGCGCCGTCGATGCGATTTCCAAAGCCGATACGCTCATCATAGGAGGGACTTCCCTTGTTGTCTATCCCGCCGCAGGCTTCATCGATTTCTTCCGAGGCAACCACCTCGTTATAATAAACAAAACTCAAACTTATGCCGACAGCCGCGCAGAATTGGCGTTGTGCGAAAATATAGGAGAAGTCTTTTCCCGTCTCGACTCAATGAATGTTTTGAATAGCCCCGAGGATTGAATTTGAATATATCCTAAGGCTCTAAAGACAGAACGCAAATTTCGCAGTAAGCGATAATCGCGGGTGGAAAATATTTTCACCCGCTTTTTGACAGCAAAGACACAACTTTTTTTAATCGACTATGTTGTCCTTATCGAACAGAGGACTGCCGAAAAAGTCGGTAAGACTCAAATTCATTCCGTCCATAAGTTCGTATATGACCCTCAAGTTTACCGATTTGTTCTTTTTCAATCGTATATCGCTGATCGTGGCTTGCGATACTCCGCTCAATTGAGATAATTTGTATTGAGTAAGTTTGTTTTCACTCAACAATTCTTCTATTCGAATAGCAACCGCTTCGGATAATGTCATAAAATACTCCGTTTTCCCTTAGTAAATTTTATATCTTAGGAAAGATTTTATACTAAGCCGTTACGAAGTACTTGAAATTTTCCAAGGAATATGCTATAATATAGATACAGATCGAGAGGTATTGCCGAGGGAGTAGGCGGAAATTTGCGAAAGATGTGTTTTATTTGCCAAAATCGGACAGTACGTATGGACAGAAAATATGATATAATATAAGGGTAAGCATACCCGAAAAACAAAACATCGAGAATAGAAGAGGTAAAATGGAATATAAAATTTGTTGCGTTACGGGGCACCGACCTCAATCTTTTCCTTGGGACTACGACAATGACGCGTCCGCGAGGGAAAAGTATTTTGCCGCAATGAAAGCGGAGGCGGAACAATTGGTGCAAATGGGCTATAATTATTTTATATCGGGGGGAGCGATAGGCGTCGATATGGACTTTGCGGATATTATTCTCGAACTCAAAAAGACGAACCCCGACTTACAGCTCGAAATAGCCGTGCCGTGCGCAAATCAGGACAGGAAATGGAAAATGCCCTTCAAAGAACGCTATAAAAGGATTCTGTATTGCGCCGACAAGGTAACGGTGATAAGCGAATTTTTTACGAGGTGGTGCATGCAGAGGCGAAACGAGTATATGGTGGACAAGTCCGATCTCGTCGTGGCATTTTGGAACGGAACGGAGAAGGGCGGCACCTTCAATACCATAAAATATGCCCGCAAAAAGAATAAAAATATAAAGTATCTCCCTCTTTCGTTTTTCCTCGAAACCCCTTGAATCCACACCACCCCTTGGCCACCCTTAGTAAGGGTGGCTGTTGTCGTCTTGCGGCAACTGAAGGGATTGGCAGCGTGAATACTGTAAATAACGACAATCGATTTTTTTGTTTCGGTTGTCGCTTTTTTATTATGATATGTATTACATAAAAAATATTGCCGTATACGCATTATTTTAGTTGACAAAGGTTAACAAAATATTTATAATAAATTTTTGTTTAGTTATTATGAACTATTTGTTTACTAATATTAAACAAACGGGCAATAACGAGAGATTTTCAAAAATGTTTAATTTATTTTAACCAAAAGTTTAGCGCGGCTAAACGAAGGAAGGAAAAATGAAAATCGGGGAAAAAATAAAGGCGCTCAGGCTGCAATGCGAGTTGACTCAAGCGGAACTTGCCGACAGGTGCGAGTTGACGAAGGGATACATATCGCAACTCGAGAACGAGTTGACTACGCCTACGATAAACACGTTATCGGATATACTTGCGGCATTGGGCACGACTCTGTACGAGTTTTTCAAAGAAGAGGAGGACGACGAGAAGGTTGTATTCACGCAGGACGATTATATCGAGAAGGTTCGCGACGAATACACATTGAATTGGTTGGTGCCGACGTCTCAAAAGAATTGTATGGAGCCGCAGCATATAAAGTTGAATCCCGAGTGTCAGACCGAAGAGGATTTCCCGCACGAGGGCGAGGAGTTCGGATATATTATCGAGGGCGAGGTTGTTGTCGTTCTCGGAAAGAAGAGATACAAGTGTAAAAAGGGGCAGAGTTTTTACTACAAGACGGATAAAATTCATTATATAATAAATCCGAAAAAGAAGCCTGCCGAATTTATATGGGTGTCCTACCCGCCGAATTTTTAATTTAACGGAGAGTGAACGATGAAAGAACAAATGACGGAAAACATTATTGAGATCAAAGATCTTGTCAGGCAATTTGACGAGACGATTGCCGTTGATCACATTAATCTTAAAGTGAAGCGTGGCGAATTTGTCACTTTTTTGGGACCGAGCGGTTGCGGCAAGACCACGACTCTGAGAATGATAGCGGGCTTTGACAGACCCACATCGGGGGAGATTTTGCTTAACGGAGTCAATATAAGCGACCTTCCGCCCAATCGCAGACCGATAAATACCGTATTTCAGCGTTATGCGTTGTTTCCTCATCTCAACGTATTCGAGAACATAGCCTTCGGACTCAAGCAGAAGAGGGTAAGAGTTGTTTTGGAGGATTCAAAGGGCAACCGAAAAGAGAAAACGCAGAAGCTTTCGAAGCAAGAGATTGCCGAGAAGGTGGCTCACGCGCTCAAGATAGTGGATCTCGAGGGATTTGAAAAGAGGAGTATAACGACTCTTTCGGGTGGACAGCAACAGCGTGTAGCGATAGCGCGAGCTATAGTCAACGAACCTCAGATTTTGCTTTTGGACGAACCTTTGGGCGCGTTGGACTTAAAGATGAGAAAGGATATGCAGATCGAACTTAAAGAGATGCACAAGACTTTGGGCATAACTTTTATTTATGTCACTCACGATCAGGAAGAGGCGCTTACTATGAGTGACACCGTAGTCGTCATGAAGGACGGCACGGTTCAGCAGATAGGCACGCCCACGGATATATACAACGAGCCTGTCAACGCTTTTGTTGCGGACTTTATAGGCGAGAGCAATATTTTCTCGGGAACGATAACGGATCATAAGAAGGTAAGATTCATAGGCAAGGTATTCGATTGCGTTGACGACTTCGAGAAAAACGAGAAAGTCGATGTTGTGGTGCGTCCCGAGGATGTGGTGCTTACCGCGCCCGGCGAGGGCATAGTTGACGGTGAGATCATCTCTTCTGTGTTCAAGGGCGTTCATTACGAGATGATACTTAAAGTCGGAAGGAACGAGGTAGTCATTCAGAATACCGTGGAAAAGAAAGTCGGCGAAAAATGCGGAGTTATGATTTCTCCCGACAATATTCACATTATGAAGAAAGAGTTCTCTGTAAACCGTTACGACGGATACATTACCAAGAAGAACACCGTTATATTCGGCGACGGAGAGTTTGAATGTGACGTAACTCAACTTTATGCGGGCTCTCATCTTGACGAAGAGGGTTATCTTATCACTGCCGACGGCGAGCAACTTGACCTTACCGATGTTGATGTGGAAGTCGAAGTCGGTTTACATGACATAGACGTCAGCGACGAGCCCGAGATCGGCGGAGCGACGGGAAACATTGTCTCTATCATATACAAGGGCGATCACTATCAGATAATAGTCCGCACCGAAGAGAACGAAGAGGATTATGTTGTCGATACCGAGTACACTTGGAACGAGAACGATACCGTCTCGATAAGCATTCCCAAAGAGGCGATAAAGATGAAACTTAAGACGGAGGAGAAGAGATAACGATGGATTACTTAACTATAGCGCTTTTGGTAGTCGTCATTGTCTTGACTGCCGCGATTGCTTTCTTTGCGTTTCGTTACAGGAAGAGGACTTACGGAAAAGACGGCAGAGAGGGTGTGACGACGGACAAGGGATTGAAGAGGAGATTATTTGCTTTTTCCCGTAAACAATTATGTATTCCTTACGGAGTATTTTTGGCTTTGTTTGTGGTTTTCCCGCTTTTTTTGATATTGTACAACGCCTTTACCGACAGGAGCGGGCACATTTCATTTGACAATTTTATATTATTTTTCTCGACGCCTTCGACGATAACAAATCTTTTCATGAGTTTGTTGATAGCGTTCGTGACTACTGCGGTATGTATTTTGATAGCCTATCCGTTGGCGTATATATTGTCGCGAATGAAGGCGTCGAGGGGATATATTCTCGTTATGTTGTTTGTAATGCCCATGTGGATAAACTTCGTGCTTCGCGCCATGGCGTTACGAGAGCTTTTGGATTTATTCGGTTGGCTCGGAGAATACAACTTTCTTAATACGATAATAGGAATGGTATACGACTTTTTGCCTTTTATGATATTGCCGTTATATTCGACGTTGATCAAGATGGACAGAAGTCTCGAGGAAGCGGCGGCAGACCTCGGAGCGGGCAGGACGCGGACTTTTGTAAAAGTGACTTTGCCGCTTTCCGTTCCGGGTATAATAAGCGGAGCCATGATGGTATTTTTGCCGACCATGAGTTGCTATGTTATTTCCGAGACATTCGGCGGCGGAAAGATTCCGCTTATAGGAAAGCTGATTGAGGAGCAATTTCTTGCTGCGGATAATTGGCATTACGGATCGGCGATAGCGATAATCATGCTCATAATAATGTTTATAACAATGCTTGTTACGGGCGGATTCAAGAGTGAAAACGTAAGAGGAGGCGCTTCGTTATGACAAGGAAAATAATATCTTATGCATTTTTGGTATTTGTGTTGATATTCGTATATGCGCCTATATTGTTGCTTGTGATATACAGTTTCACGCCTTCTACGATCATAGGCAAATGGGACGGTTTTTCTTTGAGTCTTTACGGAGAGTTATTCACCAACGCGCGTGTGCGCACGATGATAATAAACACCGTAGTGTTGGCATTGCTTGCGGCGGGGCTTTCGACGATACTCGGCACGATAGGCGCGATAGGTATTTTTTACAGCAGGGGCAAGTTGGGCAAAGTAGTCAAAGGGGCTTCCAATATAAACGTCATCAATGCCGAGATAGTGATAGGCGTTTCGCTTGCGTTGTTGTTTTCTTTTCTCACATTCAACCGCACATATTTTTCGTTGCTTTTGGGGCATCTTGCGCTTATAACGCCCTTTGTGGTTTTGTCCGTTACGCCCAAATTGAAGCAAATGGATCCCAGCCTTTACGAGGCGGCTTTGGATTTGGGAGCGACTCCCACGAAAGCGTTATTCAAAGTTATAATTCCCGAGATAATGTCGGGAATAGTCAGCGGTTTTATGTTGGCAATAACGTTGTCTCTCGATGATTATATTATAACTTCGTTTACAAAGCCCATAGGTTTCGATACGATAAGCACCTACGCGTATAACGCAGTCAAGAATCAGGCAAAGTCCGACCTTCCCGCATTGCGCGCGTTGTCTGCGATAATCTTTTTGATAGCGGTAATTGTGGTTATAATAATGAACATAAGAGCGTCGAGGAAGGAGAAAACGAAATGAGAAGATTTGCATTAAGGAAAATGTTTTTATTCATGATTGCGCTTTCTCTCGTATTTTGCGTTTTATTTGCGACGGGATGCGCGGGCGCGGGAGGCTCTTCCGAGGGTGAAGAAATAATTTTGCGTGTATGTAATTGGGAAGATTATATTTTCGATGATGAAGAGACCGACTACATAGATATGTGCGTCAGGTTCGAGGACTATATGAGGGAAAAGGGTTATAATGTCACCGTTACCTATTCCACTTTCGGCACCAACGAGAATTTGTATAACGACTTAAAGATAGCGAACGGTTATTTATACGACGTTGTATGTCCTTCGGACTATATGATAGAGAAGATGGCGAGAGAAGGGATGCTCACGAAGCTTACCGAAATAGACGAAAGTTTCAAAACCGACAGTGTATACAGTCGTAACGCCTCTCCCTATATAAAGCGTATTTTCGAAGAGGATATAACTTGGGAAGAGGGAGATTCCGAGGTGACTTTGGGTGATTATGCCGCAGGGTACATGTGGGGAACGATGGGATATGTGTACCGTCTTGTTGAGCGAGTTCCCACCATTGCCGAAGATATGCTTGATTGGACATCTATTTGGGATTCGGCGTATCGTCATCGTGTGACGATAAAAGACAGTGTCCGTGACAGTTATTTTGTTGGAATTGCTTACGTATACAAGGATGAACTCGAGACTCTCAAAAGGGACTTTGATGAGGGGAGAGTGAGTTTTTCGGAGTACAAGACTACCTTGACTGAGATATTCAATCGTACCGACAAAGAGACCGTAGACAAAGTTGAAGAGGCGCTCTCGTCGTTGAAAGACAACTTATTCGGCTTTGAGGTTGACAGTGGCAAGACGGACATTGTTACGGGTAAGATAGACGTATATTTTGCTTGGAGCGGAGACGCCGTCTATGCTATGGACGAGGCGGAGAGTGACAATGTAGAACTTTATTATGCCGTTCCCATGCAAGGGAGCAACGTCTTTTTTGACGGTTGGTGTATTCCCGAGAAGGCTCAGCAAAAGGAAGTGGCACTTGAATTTATAAATTTTCTTGCTTATCCCGATAATGCCATAGACAATATGGAGTACATAGGTTACACGACTTCCATTGCGGGAGAGAACGACGAGATTCTCGAATGGGCTATTGATACTTACGAACTCGAGACCGAGGAGCCCGAGGAAGAGGGCTATTACGAAGCCGATCTTTCTTACTTTTTCCACGGCGACGCCGTTGTCTATACCGACATAAGGGGCAGACAATTCGAGACTCAATTTCCCACCGAAGACATAATCGAGCGTTGCGTCTTTATGCACTATTTTGACGTCGAGACCAACGAGCGTATAAATCTTATGTGGGAGAATATAAAAGGCTTTACACTTCCGCTTTGGGCGATGATTTTGATAATTGTTGCGATAGTTCTATTGATAGTCGCATATCTTCTCTTCAAGTTTCGGGATAAACTTTTTAAGCGTAAAGACTTCGTTGTCAAAAAAGAAAAGAAATCCAAGTATAAGATTATAGAGAAAAAGAATCTCGATTGAAAATAAAGTTTTGTTAAATTCTTATAGCCGCGCCGTTTACTTTATTCGGTGGGGCTATATTTTTTATATTTTCGTTTCAAGTCTGAAATATTGTGAATTGTGAAAATTGTTTTATTTGTGTTATATATGCTTGACGGCGGGGGGGGTAGTGATATACTTAATATAATTTTTATTTTCATAAAGGAGAGTATTACTTATTATGAAACGGAAATTAGCGACCATATCGATTCTCGTGTTCGTATTGACGGCTGTCATGGGATTTGCCGTAGCGTGCAAACACGAGACGATAAAAGCGGGACCCGAGGGCGGCACATATTACTGTGACGACGGTTCCGAGACCTATTACATAAGTCTTAAAGACGACAGCAAATTCACGTTCGAAGTAGCGGGAGAGAACCGCGAAGGAAACTATGAGTTTGCGGGAACGTCGTTGACGATGAAATTCTCCGAGACCGAGACAGTATCGGCGGAACTCAGAGAATACAACGAAATGACGTTTACATACAAGGATAAGAATTATACTTTCCTTCGAGACGTAGACTACACCGTAAGTTTTGAAAGCCAAGGAAGCGCGGTAGATTCGCTTAGCGTCAAGAACGGAAGAGTGGCAAAGGAGCCCAACAGCCCCACAAAGAGCGGCTCCTTCTTCGCAGGTTGGTACGAGGACGCGCAATTTAAGACTCGTTTCAACTTCGGAAGCAAGATAACGGGCAACAAAACCCTTTACGGAAAATTTGTTGAGGCTATAGCCGCAGACCCCGAATACACCGTAACGTTTGTAACGGGAGCGGGAGCGTCAACAATCGAGCCTATGCAGACCACGGGCGATATGATCGACGTAATGTCGTTGAAGCCGACAAAATCGGGCGCGGAGTTCCTTGGTTGGTG
>CANPVN010000021.1 GCA_947581755.1 uncultured Clostridia bacterium
GAATATTTTATAAATTCCCGCACGCTCTTCGGTATCACTATCTCTTTTATTGCGGTACTTGTAAAAGCGCTACCTTCTATTGATTCTAAGTTACTGCCCTCTTCAAACTCAACTTCACGCAAAGCAGAACATTCCATAAAACTCATATCTCTTATGTATTTGACCTTTTTGGGTATCTTTATCTTTTCTATAGAACACTGCGCAAACGTTCCCTCTTCTATGGACTCTATATTTGCGGACAATTTTACATTTTTAAGGGAATAACAACTTAAAAATGCTCCCGGTCCTAAATATTTCACACTATCGGGTATCTCTATCTCATGAAATATAGCCTTATAGAACGCTGTCTCTCCTATACTTTCGAGACCTTCGGATAATTTAACGTTTCCCAATGATGTACACATGGAAAAAACATTCCTCTCTATACTTTTGACTCCTTCGGGTAAAGCTATACTTGTTAATGAAATACAGCGACCAAATGCCGCTATGTCTATCTTCTTAAGACTTTTGGGAAATGTAACACTCTTCAATGCCGAACAACCACCAAAGGATTCCCTTTCTATCTCTTCTATCCCCTCGGGTATTTCCACTTGTTCCAATTTTTCACAATATGTAAACATGTGTTCGGATATCTTCGTAAGCCCCGATGACAACTTTACGGAAGTCAAATTTTCACAGTTCTCAAATGCAGATGCTCCGACTTCCGTTAATTTGTCGGACATAACCAAAGTCTCTATAGCGCAAAAGGAAAAAGCACTTTTACCTAAACTTATCAAATTGTCAGGCAATTTCAAATATGTATTGCCCGAAGCGCTAATCCCGCTAGCGTGAAAAGCAGCGTCCCCTATGCGCCTTACTCCTTCGGGAATTTTTATATTATTCAATTTATAGCAAGAAATTAGCGCTCTGTCGCAGATTTCTTCCACTCCCTCGGGAATAATAAGTTCTTCCAATTCGGTACAATGAAAAAATGCTTTGTTATTAATGATTTTTAAAGCATTCGGTAATACAACTCTCCTTATATTTTGATTTTGGGCAAAGGCATTTTCAACTATCTCGGTGACAGGAGAACCGTTGTATTCATTGGGTATATATACTTCTTCTGTCTTGGGTTCTATATATTCTCCGCTTACCCCGTATGTCCCATCCGACAGCACTGTATATTTCAAACCTTCCGTCTCGTATATCGCATGAACTTCGGTATCTTCTTTTATCCCACCGAATATTTCCACATCCCATATGCCGTAATTCCCGACTTTTAAGGGTACTTGGGGAATCTCGGATAAACTCCCGCCCTTCTTTACAGTTATTACTATATCAGGAGAACCTTCGGCTTTGAATGTCACTTTCACTTCTCCCGCTTCCTCTCCTTTACAGCTCACCAGAATAAGCGAAAGCGACAACACCGCCAATATAGTTATTATTATAAATAACCTCTTCTTGCCCATCTTTTATCTTTCTCCTCTTTCATTTTTTATTCTCAATATGATAATAACACGAAAAATATTATTTGTCAATATATATTTTCGATTTTATCTATAAGGTCGGATTGATCATAATCCCCTCAGTCTGCAAAGCAGACAGCTCCCCTTATTTGAAATGCTGCGCATTCCAAACAAAGGGAGCCAAGGGGGTGCGGAAAATTCAAACGCGGAAGTTCACTTTGAATTAAGAAAAAAGTATCTCGCGACTATGGGTGCAGCGTCACGCTGCCCTTTTGGTTACTTTTCAGCGCATGAAAAGTAACATTTAACACAGCCTTTCATAAGGCAACTTTTAATAAAACTTAATTAGTTTATTTCCAATTTCCAAATAAAAGGTCGGATTATTATAACAATCCCTTCAGTCGTGCATAAGCACGACAGCCACCCTTGCTAAGGGTGGCCAAGGGGGTGCGGAAACCTCAAACGCGGAAGCTACCTTCGAGCAAAAATTCAAGCAAATCGCGACCATGGGTGCAGCGTCACGCTGCCGCGAACTGTGCCCGCGGGCGCGACGCAATTTCGGTTATTTTGAGGCGATGAGGCTTTTTCCTTTCATTTCGGGAGGGATAGGCAAGCCGATTACTTCCAACAATGTGGGAGAGACGTCGCAAAGCGCGCCGCCGTCACGAAGTTTTTCGCCGATATATTTCTCACCCGCAAGGATAAAGGGAACGGGATTTACGGTATGCGCCGTCATGGGTTCGCCTTTTTCGTTTATCATGGTTTCGGCGTTGCCGTGGTCGGCGGTGACGAGCGCGGCGCCTCCGCTTGCGAGGACTCTGTCCACGACTCGTTTAAGTTGAGCGTCAACCGTCGCGACAGCCTTTACCGCGGCGGGAAAACTGCCCGTATGTCCCACCATATCGCAGTTGGCAAAATTGAGAATGAGTACTCTTGCTCCGTCGTCCATGGCTTTGATTGCGGCGTCGGCGACTTCCTTTGCGCTCATTTCGGGTTTCATATCGTAAGTTTTAACGCTCGGAGAAGGTATCAAGGTACGCATTTCGTTCTTATAGGGAGCCTCTATTCCGCCGTTGAAAAAGAAAGTCACATGCGCGTATTTTTCGGTTTCCGCGACGTGCGCTTGAGTCACGCCGTGCGAGGAAAGCCATTCCGCTAACGTATTTTTGATTACTTTGGGCGGGAATGCCGTATACAATCCCTTAAACGAGCTGTCATATTCCGTCATTCCCACGTAAACCGCGGGACGGAGAGTCGTTTTGAAAGCGTCGAACTCGGGGTCCGTCAAAGTCCTTGTGATTTCGCGGGCGCGATCTGCGCGGAAGTTCAGAAATATAAAACCGTCATCGGCTTTCATGCCCTCGTAGCCTTCTATCACCACGGGATAAATAAACTCGTCGCTGACGATTTTATTCTCGTGATTTTTTTCTATTTCCCGCTGTTGTTTTATATAGCTCTCGATTATCGCCTGTTCTGCGGAGTTTACTCTTTCGCCGCGCGCTCGGACTACCGCCTCGTAAGCGGGTTCCACTCTGTCCCAATGCTTGTCGCGGTCCATTATATAATATCTGCCGCTGACGGTGGCGATTTTTCCCAAGTCGAGTCGCTTCAACTCGTCCTCGATAACTTTCAGATATTTTCGAGAACTTTGAGGAGGAACGTCTCTGCCGTCGGCTATAAAGTGCATATACACTTTGACTCCGCGCTGTTTTGCAAGGCGGAAGAGCGCGAAGAGATGTTTCAAAGAGCTGTGGACTCCACCGTCGGAACACAAGCCCGCGATATGGAGCGAAGAGTTATGTTCTTTGCAATTATCGATTGCCTTCATAAAGGCGGCGTTTTGAAAAAAGTCGCCGTCGTCTATCGACTTGTCTATGAGCGTTATGTCTTGATAGATAACTCTGCCCGCACCGAGATTGAGATGTCCCACCTCGCTGTTGCCCATAAGTCCCTCGGGCAGTCCCACCGCAAGTCCCGAAGCCTCGAGTTGCGTCATCGGATATTTCGCCATGAGCGACTTTATATAGGGAATACCTTGGGCGTATATGGCGTTTCCCTCGGTTTTGTCGGACAGCCCGAAGCCGTCGAGAATTATCAATGCGTCAGTTTTTACCATGGTTCACTATTGCGGCGAAGTCAACGGGTTTGAGACTCGCTCCGCCTATAAGACCTCCCGATATTGTTTTTTGTTGCAAGAGAGCCTCTGCGTTGGAGGCGTTCATACTTCCGCCGTATAAAACGCGCACCTTGTCGGCTACGCTCTTATTATAAAGCGTTTCCGTAAATCGTTTTATTATTCCCGTAGTCTCGCCCGCTTGCTCGGGAGTTGCCGTAAGTCCCGTTCCTATCGCCCATATAGGCTCGTAAGCGATAGTGATTTCGGCGACCTCTTCTTCTTTCAAGTCCTCGAACGCGCCGCGTATCTGTCCCTTTATAAATTCGCGCGTGATACCCGCCTGTCTCGTTTCCAAACTTTCTCCGACGCATAAGATAGGCTTCAAGCCGTGTCTTATCGCCGCCTTGAGTTTGTTGTTTACCGTTTCGTCGGTGTCTCCGAAGAGTTTGCGTCTTTCGGAGTGTCCTATAATTACGTACTCCACGCCCAAATCGAGAAGCATCTCTGCGCTTATTTCTCCCGTATACGCGCCTTTATCGAGCCAAAACATATCTTGCGCGCCCAATTTGATACCGCTGTCGCCCATTTCCCGTCCGACGCTTTCGAGACAAGTGAAAGGCACGCATAACGCCACCTCTTCGGTACTGTCCTTTATCAACGGTTTGAGTTCCCGTACAAATTCCGCCGCTTCCTTTGCGGTCTTGTTCATCTTCCAATTTCCCGCTATAAGATTAGCCATTTGCTTTTTCAGCCTCCTGTCTTATTTTTTCGTAAATTATAACGCCCGCCGCCACCGAAGCGTTGAGCGAATTTATTTTTCCGAACATGGGAATACTTACCACTCCGTCGCAATTTTCGCGTATGAGTCGATGTACTCCCGCGCCCTCGCCGCCTATGACGACAGCCGCCGCGCCCGTAAGGTCGGTCTTTGTCATCTCTTGCCCGTCCATATCGGCGCAATAGACCCACACTCCGCGGCTTTTGAGTTCCTTTATCGCGTCGTTACAGTTGGTGACTTTTGCCACTCTCATATAGTTCGCCGCGCCCGCGGAGACTTTGATAACCGTCTCGTTGACGGTCACGCTCCTTCTCGCGGGAATTATTATTCCGTGTACGCCAGCGCATTCCGCCACTCGGATTATGCTTCCGAGATTATGCGGGTCCTCTATCCCGTCGAGTATAACTATGAAAGGCGGTCTCCCCGTCTCGGCGGCATAAGAAAGAATATCGTCGAGAGAACAATAGACAAAATCGGTAATGTCGGCGATAAAGCCTTGATGTCTGCCGTCGCGACTCTCTCGGTCGAGCGCCTCTTTGTCGCGGAACTGCACCTTTACGCCTCGGGCTTTCGCCTCGTCTATAAGACGGTTGCCTTCGGCGTCCTTTATGCCCTTGCGAACTATGAGTCGGTCGATGGTTTTTCCCGCTTCCAACGCTTCCGCTATCGCGTGACGTCCTTCTATTTTCATTGTTTTCTCCTTTTTACAGCTCCGTTACATATCGGTTGCGATAGACGCAGAAGTTGAATCTGAGTCCGTTGTATTCCATTTCTTTATCTTCGCTTTCCAAAGTAAAGCCCGCCATCTTGTCGAGGTTGGGAAAGAATACCGCGGCGTTGCCGTCGGCGCGCACCTTGGTGACGATGATTTCGTTGCAATAAGGCAAAAGCGTCGCATACAGCGAAGCCCCGCCTATCACGAAAATCTTGTCGGTATCGTATTTTTTCAACTCTTCCTTCAACTCTCCGAGCGTCTGTACTCTTATAAAATTTCCGTCGGGCACGCTCTTGGAAAGCACGATGTTCGTGCGTCCTTTAAGCGGCTTTCCGTCGGGAAAAGAACGCAAAGTGTTCCCGCCCATGACTACGATGTTTCCCATAGTCAACTCTTTGAAATGCGCCATATCGGGCGGAATATGAAATAATAAATCGTTATTTCTTCCTATGCCCCAATTTTTGTCTACCACTACGATTTCTTTCATGTTTTTCATCCTTAATAAAAAATTTTTTTCGATAGCCGTCTCTAAACCGCAACTTCTATTTTTTCGGTAAGTTCGTTACATTTGTAATCCCAAAGTTCGAAATCCTCTGTCGTGTAGTCGTAAAAACTTTCGGGGATACGCTTTTTGACGAGCGCGGGAGCTTCGTAACTCTCTTTTGTCAACATTTTCTCCACTATGGGAATGTGCCTGTCGTATATATGCGCGTCGGCTATCACATGCACCAACTCTCCCGCCCTGAGTCCGTTCAAATCGGCAAGCATCGTCAACAAAAAGGCGTATTGCACGACGTTCCAATTATTGGCGGTAAGCATATCCTGAGACCGTTGATTCAATATCCCGTTAAGCGTATCGCCGCTGACGTTGAAAGTCATGGAATAAGCGCAAGGATACAGACGCATCTCGCTCAGATCGGCATGATTGTAAATATTTGTGATTATGCGTCTCGAATGAGGGTTGTGTTTCAAGTCGAACAACACTCTGTCCACCTGATCGAATTCGCCTTCGGGATAACGGTGTTTTACTCCCAACTGGTATCCGTAAGCCTTGCCTATAGAGCCCGACTCGTCCGCCCAGGAATCCCATATCTTGCTTTTCAAGTCATGCACATTGTTGCTCTTTTTCTGCCATATCCACAGAAGTTCGTCCAAGGCAAGTTTATAAAAAGTCTTTCTGAGAGTCATTATCGGGAACTCTTCCCGCAAGTCGTATCTGTTTACTATCCCGAACTTTTTGACGGTATGAGCGGGCGTGCCGTCGCGCCAACGCGGACGGACTTCATAATCGGTGTCCCATACGCCTTCGTCTATTATCTGCCTTACGTTGCGGGCGAATATTTCGTCTGCCTTAGACATTGCCTCCTCCTTTTTTGCCTTGGGCAAGTTTTGCCGTGGCGGTATCGTAAAACAACTTCAGAAGTTCTTCCAAACGCGTCCTTTCTTGCTTGAGATAAAGATAGCCGATCACTCCTTCGAGAGCCGTAGCCCGCTTGTAGTCGCTCATAGAGGCGTTCTTCGCCTTTGCGGGCGTATGCGTGTTGCGGCAACGGCGCGCTATATCCTGTTCCTCTTGAGTCAACTCCTCGCCGCACATTCCCAAAACGGCGGACTGCATGGAGGCGCATACATAACTCGAACAAAGTTTCCCCAACCTGTCCGTCTTGAAATCGTACTCTTCGGCAAGGCGGGCGCGGACATAAAGCGTAAATACCGCGTCTCCTATGTAAGCCAAAGTTACGGGACTTAAGTTTGTAAGTCTTGTTTCGTCCATTTGCGATTATTATAACACTTCCTTGCATTTTAAGCAATCGAAATGAACGTAAAAAAAAGCGCGTAACTCTATTTTTTAACGCGCTTTTGCCGTTGATTTTATCTTTTAGAAGCCGTAAAAACTCCGTCTCGTCTCCGCCGTATTCAACGGTCTTTCGTCATATAATTATCGACGCACACGGCGATAGCCAACGCGCCCGCGCCTATATGACAAGCGACGCTCAACGAAAGCGGATCCACGAAACGAAAGACAGACTTGGGAAAGGCGGCGATTATCTCCTCTTTGAACTTCAACGCCTCGTCGAAGTTGCGGGTATGCGCCACCGAGACGACCATTCTGCCGCTTTCGTACTCTTCCTTAAACTCCGTCTCGAATTCCTTTTTTATTTTTTCTATCATCTTTTTCTTGGCTTGATTGACGGTGAGGACTATGGCGTACTTTTCGAACTTTCCGCCGCGGGTGTACAGAATGGGTTTGAGTTTCATTGCGTCGCCTATGTTTGCGGCGGCGGGAGATATTCTTCCGCCCTTTTTGAGATATTTAAGGACGCTGAGCATTATATAAATAGAGGCTTTTTTTGCGGTACTCAAAAGGTAATCGCGAATTTCGAGCGCGCTCTTCCCCTGTTTTACGAGTTCTATCGCTTCGAAAACGCTCTCTTTTTGCGTGACGGAAATTCTTTGATTGTCCACGACGACTACTCTTCCGTCGTATTTTTGCGCATAAGAAATCGCATTTTCGCAAGTGTTGCTGAGTCCCGACGACATCGGAATATACAAGAGTTCGTCATACTCTTTAAGAAGCCCGTCCCACAACTCCTCGAGATACATTTGCGAAGGCTGAGAAGTTTTCACGTCTGCGTCTGCGCCGAGACGCTCGAAAAATTCGTCCTGACTCATCGATATTTCTTCGAGATACTCCTCTCCGTCCACGGTAAAGGGCATTGGGATCACGAAAACCCCGAGTTTGTCTGCTTCCGATTGAAGTATTCCCGAGTTGGAATCGGTAATGACCTTTATCTTTTTCATATATCTTTTCTCCTTGAGATATAATATTTATTCTTTGGTATAGTTGGGATTTGTAAGTTTGAGATTTGCATCATGGTCGGACGCTTTCCAACCCACAAGGTCGGAGTTTCGATATACTCTGTTCATGTGCCATGCCAAATGTATCGTGTTGGGAGAATCGTCGTCGAGAAGTTGGCAACCTATACATATATCCTGTCTGTCCATATAAGTAAACGCGCCTATATCGAACCAAGAACTTGCGAGATACATGCTGTTGGCTCGCTGTAAGCCCCAAGTGTATACTCCGTCGTTATAATCTTTGTAATAAGAATTTCCGTATTTGTATTCTTTGTCTCCGTAAGGAATTATCGTGTTCGTTTTTTTATCGGGTCCGAAGTGGACGAGATTGTCATAAGCGGAAATATTTTTGTTGAATCTGTCGGAATCGCTGCTCGACATAACTATATTCGCCCAAAAAAGAGTTTTTTCGGGATCTTCGGGATTTGGTCTGTCTATGTACTCTATACCCGTCTTTTTAAGTTCGTTTATGAATACGTCTTTGAGAGCCTTCACCGCTTCGTCGTTGGATATGATAGGCTCGTTTTCGTTGCGATAATTCAATACGTCGAGGAAGCCGAGAATAAAGAAGCCCAAAGAAGGGTCGTCGCCGTCATACCACATCTCGAGTCCCTTCAACGCATCGACTATCACTATATTTTCGGTAGTGCAAGAACAATCGGCTTTCAACTGAATGGCAGCCTCGGCAATGTAACGATAAATATTGTTTTTGGAGTACAACTCCAAGCCCGCCTGTTCGCAATACATTCCTATCTTGCAAGCCTGTATCGTGCAATAGAACTGCGCCGTCGAAAAGAAACATATTCTGTATTCGTTGTTATCGGAAGTACTCGCCGTAGTTCCCTTCATGGTGACGTTGTATATTCGTCCCACGGAAATTATATCTCTGGTAATATCGTTTGCGACGGCATACAGACTCCTTTTACGATAATTTATCGAATAGCCGTTTCCGTAGATAAACTCGGTAGCCACCTCTTCGTCGCTCTCTCCGTCAAAGACGAGTCGAGACTCAACCGAAGGCATTTCTTCGGGACCGTAGAGGTCGGTATGAAGCACAATGTATTTGTTCGCTTTGAATCCTTCGTTGTCAACGACATTGACAAGATTATGAGTCTGTCTTACGCCCTCGACGGTTTCGACGACGTCCTCGAGTACATTGAAATCGAAATGTTTGGAAACCACGGGCGTTCCGTTCGTCGCGCCGACGCGGACGAAAGTTCCGCTGCCGTGATTGTAAAGCCCCGTCGAGTCGAAGTCTCCGAAATTGTCTTTCTTTATATCCTCTTCGGTGAGTCCCTTTACGTTGCCGAACCATATACGCGCAAAACCCTCTTCGGTAAAAGGATCGACAAAGGTTATGCCCGAAGGATTTTTGCCGTCGGAAACAACGATGTTCCCCTCGGCGTCGGAAAGCGTTCCGTCTCGGAGCAAAGTGTATTCCGCGCCGTTATAATAAACGGTTCCGTCTTGTTGAGTCGTAACGATTTTTTCGCCCTCTGCGTTTATCTCGGAAAGAGTCCACTGCAAAAGTCTTATGTTGCCGTCCGCGACAATGGGTATTTTGAAGTAGTCCACCTCTTTTCCGTCGTAATACGAATGTTTCGCGACTGCGCTCGCCTGTTGCAAACCCTTGTAAACATCGTTGGAGTTCTCGCTGTCATAGCCCGTAAAGGCAAGACTTCCGAGGTCGGACAACAACATCGACAAATAGAACTCGAGAGAGCCGTGCGCTATTGCAAACTCTTCGTCGAAGGACTTGACGGAGCCGTCCGCGCTCCTCTCGGGAATAAGAATTATCTCGTTGAGTTCGGGATGATATTCGAAATCCCAGGAAGCCGACAAATTGCGCAACTCGATTATCTGTTGCATCTCGGCGGGAGTGTCTCCCAACGCGCCCAATACGTCATCGGGCAAAAGGATCCTGAAGGATATTCCGCCTTGCAACGAGGAAGGCAACACCAAAACGGCTTTCTCGGCGGCGGATATTTTTTCCGTTCTGTAAGCCTCGTATCGCTGAGACAGCGCGACGTAACTTATCGCAAGTCCGAAATCGGATAATCTGTCGGTCTGAGTCAACGCCACCGTAAAGGAACGAGAGCCGTTCTCTATGGTCAGTTCGCCGTTCTCCTCGATTATAAGTTCTATGGAGTCTCCTCTTTGGACTTTGCCGCCGTATTCGCCGTACTGCCAGGAGATTTCCCTGTCGGTGACTCTTATTCCGTCGGCGCGCGTTGCGTTTAACGTAAGCGAAATTTTGTCGGTAAAGACATAATATCGCTTGCTTGCGTCGAGTTTTATTTTATCGAACATCGCCTCTATCGCTTCCGAAGGCGCTTCGTTGAGAATCTTTATTCTCTTGGAGAAGCCGCCCGCATATATCGAGACTTCCGCCGCTTGCGTGTATGTAGCCGCTTCCGAAGTCAAGGTGACTTTTATTCCCTCTCCTTCCTTCTCTATATTCGTCTCGTACAGATAGGAAGCGTCGGAGTTGTTGTATATGACTCCGACTTTTACGTCGCTTTGGGAAAGAGAAAAGTCCTCGGGCGCGCTTACCGTCTTTACGATAAAGTCGATACTTTTATGTATATTGGGTATCGTAAAGTTTTCGCCGTCCTCTATCTCGCGTCCGTCATAAGAGAAAGACATCTCTTTGGCGGCTCCGTAAGTGGACTGCGTCATAATTTGCTTTAACGCCGTTATCTTGCCGTTCTCCCAAACCGTGGCTCTTAAAAGTTTTCTTTCCTTTCCCGTAAAGGTGATTTTACATTCGTACACCTTGCCCGAAGGCGTTTGAGATTGGCTTATCACCGTAATCGAGTCGTCGAACTTCAAAGTCTCATCCGCCATAGTGTCAAAAGATGCGAAAGATGCGCTTGTCAAGGCAAGAGTCGCCGCGCTCGAGACGGAAACGGTGAACTCGTACTCTTTCAAAGAGGTGACGAACGCTCCGTCGATAAGTTTGTCCTCGAAAGAAAAAGTTATATCCGCTTGCTTATAAAAAGCCGTATCGCCGACTACCGTAACGGTACAAAGAACTTTGCCTTCGGCGTCGCTTATCGTGACGACTGCCGAACCCTTTTGCAAGAAGGTGACTACGCCGTCCTCCGAGACGGTCGCTATCGTTTCGTCTGTTACTTTGTATACGAGTGCCGAAGTGGAATCGTCGGGAGTTACGACGCAGAAATCCGCAAGGTCGCATATTCCGTCGGTCGCAGTGACGGAAGAAGGCGCGGTCACCGATATGACTTTTTGTACGAGATATACGAAACATCGGGCGGTAACCGTGTTTCCGTCGGCGGTCTGAGCCGACGCCGTTATCTCCACTCCGCCGTCGTAAGGAGCCTCGCTGTAAAATGCTCCCGCGTAAATTCCGTCGTTGGAATCCGTTACAACTCCCTCTCGGGAATAACTTAAAGTTATATCTTTGAGCGTTTCGGGCGGATACCCCGTAAGGACTATAGGAAGTTCGCTTCCCGCGGGATAAACGGCAAAATCGAATACATATTCGTCTCTGTCGAACGTCAGAAGAGTATAATATCCGCCGTTATAGTTGTATCTTTTGGTAATGGTAATATTTTCATCGATGCTTGCGGTAAAAGTCACCGTACCCATTTCATAAAAGACTATGTTTCCCTTTTCGTCTATCACCGCCGTTTTCTCGTCGGAAGAAGAATAAGTTATCTTTTCGTCGGCTCCCTCGGGTAAGAGTTTTATTGCGGGGAAAGCGGTCTTTGCGGAGTACGTCACTTCGTATTCGGGCTCGTCCGCGTCGGCAAAAGCGATGCCCGTCACACGAGGCTTTGCCGAAACGACACATTCGATACGTATATCGGGGTTTTGCGCGCTCTTTGCCACAATAACCGCGCTGCCCGTTCCGAGAGCCGTTATCGTACCCAAAGATGTCACGCTTATTATATCGGGAGCGCGGCTTTCCCATACTATCTGTTGATTCGTCGCCTCTTTGGGAATTACTCCGACATTCAACTCCGCGCTGTCTCCCAGGTACAACTCGTCGCAAGAGGTATTCCATTCCAACCTATGCACCTTGTCGTCATAGACGACTACCGTCTTGTAGATAACCTTGGCTTGATTTTCCTCGCTCTTTACCGATATTCTCGTAGTTCCGTAATCGACGGCTCGAACATATCCTTGTTCGTTGACGGTGGCTACGCTTTCGTCCTCGCTCTCGTATATGAGATTTTTGTTTCTCGCATTCAAAGGTCGGATCTCGACGTTTAACTTTTGAGAGGGAGCATCGTGTTCGTCCTCGAGTTTGAGTCTCAATTCTCCGTTGTCGGCAAAAGCGATATTGTCAACGTATATATGCGCCGTACTGCCTATTATCGAACTGCTGACCAACAATACGAGCAAAACTATTATCGGAAGCAATATGACCGTAGATAACATTATCTTTTTCATTGCCGTCCCTCCTTAAAATTCTATGGCGGCATAGCGTCTTTCGGTGATACGCATAAAAATCGCGGTATTTATCGCCGCATAGACGATTACTATGCTCAACAAAATGAGATATACCTTATAGGAAGCAAGCATAAAGGACAATATAAGCCCCAACGCCCCCAAAAGAACACTAAGTACAAGCCCTATAAGCATCATCAAAGTTATGTTTATCTCGTCGGGTTCTCCGTTGGCTTTGAGTTTGAGATTGGGATTCACGAGATTGAGGTTCAGCCCGTTGGTTACAAGCCCCAACGCGAAAATTATTTCGGTGAGCGCAACCATGAGCGTCTGCACCGCCGAAAGATAATCGAGAGAAACCAAAACCACGCAACTTATGAGCAACGCGCCCAGCGAAACCAACAGATTCAACGCGCCCTTTATCGATAATTGACGGCGGAAGGAAACGGGCACGAGTTTGGTTATGTAAAAATTCTTTCCTTCGATACTTATCGAGATCGCCGAAAAGGCGCTTATCATCGCCATAAACGCAGATATTACAAGTATGGAACCGCCGAAAGCAACCGAACCGCCGAGTTGCGCCTTTCCTATGTTGACTACGAGTCGGTCGCAGAAAAATACCATAATGGGAGTGGCTATCGCTATTCCGAGATAGAAATAAGCGTACGCCTTCGTTCTCAAAATCTCTTTGAAATTGTATTTGAACAAGGCTCTCCAAGCGGGAACTTCGTCGACCGCCACGCGATGAGTTCTGTACTTCGCCACGCCGTCCACGAGTTTTCTTCTCACGTTGTTATATACGGGTCGCGCCACCGCAAAACCTATGGCGGTAACGACGACGAACATTGCGAGAACTATGCCGAGTCCCGATAAAGCGTGAGTAAACAGCGTAAGATTGCACAAATACACAAAGGGGTTGAAGGGATTGTCGAGCGCGGAAAGAATTATTTTCCAAAACTTTATGGTGTCCTCCGCGGGATTGCGGTTGAGGAAATATTCGGCAAGCATCTGCAAAATGATATTGTAGACAACGAAAAAGACTATTATAGCCACAACGAAAATCAACATTTTGATGACGTTGCGATTCTCGAGCAAAGACAAAACCGCCATAACGGGAATGACTATTATCATCGAAAGCGCGAAGGGCAAAAGTCCCGCGAACAGCGCGCCTACCATTATTCCCAAAATTCCGACAAAACTTACAGTCCCCGCCGCCGCGAAAATTATTATCATAATGGGTATGACAAACATAAACGAGTAAATCTCGAGATTGATAAATATGATAAGCAGATTCGCCATATATTGCTTGAAAGCGGTGAGCGGAAACCTCGAAGTGATATGCAGATCCGAGGGCTTGTACAATCGTTTCATCTGCATGCTTATGCCGATAAAGGTAAGCACGCACTCTATGATAGTCAAAAAGAACAGAGAAACTTCGTAAACCGACGACGTCCCGCGAACCAACATCCTTGCAAGCACATAGACAAGCGCAAGCACAACGGCAATTACCGCAACGCCTATGACGCTCGTAAGTACGACGCTCTTCTTGCTGTCGTTCTTATTGCCGCCCCACATGAGTTTCAATTGCAGACGAATAAAATCAATCATTCAATATCCACCCCGTTGACTTCCATAAAAAATTTATCAAGGTCGAAATCGGGCTCTTCTTTCAAATCCACGGTCTTTATGAGTTTGCCCTTCTTTATAACAGCCACTCTGTCGCAAGTTTTCTTTACGGTGTCGAGATTATGAGACGAAAAAAGCACGGAGTTTCCCGCGTTGGCATAGTCTCTTATATATTTGCAGAGAGTGTACATCGTCTGCGGATCGAGTCCCACCATGGGCTCGTCGAGTACCCATAATTTGGGAGAGTGAACCAACGCGCCCAAAATACAGATTTTTTGCTTCATGCCGTGCGAATAATTGGCTATCTGAATATCCAGAACCTGACTTATGTCGAACACCTTGGCTGTCTTTTCGAGAGCCGTTTGCTTTTGCTCCTTTGTCGCCCCGTACAGACTGCCTATGTAATTGACGTACTCGCGCCCCGTAAGTTTGTCGTACACCGAATGGTCGTCGGGAACGTAGCCGATAAACTTTTTCGCCTTCTCGGGCTCTTTCGCTATATCGTAACCGTTGACGGTTATAGTCCCCTCGCTGAAAGGCAAAACTCCTATAAGGCTCTTTATGATAGTGGATTTTCCCGCGCCGTTGCTTCCGACAAGACCGAACACCTCTCCCGTCTTTACATGTATATTTATATTTTCCGCCGAATAGTTGGGATTTTTATAATATTTCTTGGAAAAATTTTCGATTTTAAGCATAGATTCCTCCGTAAAAAGCATTGCAAGTTTCATTTTACCATAGTACTCTATTTCACTAATATAAACCTTTACGCGCTCGATTGTCAAGTCTTTGATTCGCCTTGTATCATTATATTATGGGGTTTGGGGGATTTTTAATCTCTTTCGGAGATATTAATCGACATTTTAAGGTAATTCGCTTTATTATTAAAGAGTTTTAATATATAATAAAAAGAAAATAAGATAAATAAAGGAGAATGTAATTTTGAAATCCAAAGTCTTTTTCTCGCGGGAAATCTCTCCCGAAAAAGTTGTCGCTTTGTATGATAAACAGAACATAAAATTGAAGGGAAAAGTAGCGATGAAAGTCCACTCGGGCGAAGTCGGCAACCAAAACTTTTTGCGTCCCGACTTCTGGAAGCCCATCGCCGACCGCGTCGGCGGTACCGTCGTCGAATGTAATACCGCATACGAAGGCGAACGCAACACTACCGAAAAACATTTGAGAACTTTCGAAAAGCACGGCTGGAACAAATATTTCACCGTAGACCTTATGGACGCCGAGGGTCCCGACCTCGTGTTGGATATTCCCCGCGGAAAAGTCATAAAGAAAAACTATGTGGGTAAGAACTTGGCAAATTACGATTCTCTTCTCGTGCTTTCCCACTTCAAGGGACATCCCATGGGCGGTTACGGCGGCGCTCTTAAACAACTCTCTATAGGAATAGCCTCGTCCTACGGCAAGGCGTACATCCACGGCGCGGGAGAACCCGACAAGATTTGGACGGCAAACCATGACCTGTTCCTCGAATCCATGGCGGACGCCGCCCTCTCGATAGTCGAATATTTCAAGGGCAACGCCGTGTATATCAATGTAATGAAAAATATGTCGGTGGATTGCGATTGCTGCGCCGACGCCGAGGACCCTTGCATGAAGGATATAGGTATTCTCATCTCTTCCGACCCCGTGGCGATAGATAAAGCCTGCCTCGACCTTGTGTACGCCGCCACCGACGACCCCGGACAGAAACACCTTCTGGAACGTATAGAAAGCCGCAACGGCATCCATACGATACATGCCGCCGAAGCCCTCGGAATCGGAACCACCGACTACGAATTGATTACTCTTTGATTATCGGAAAAAAGCAATAATTGCCTTTTATTGTTTGTTTATGAGCCAAAACTCTCCGTGCCAAATGAGATTCCAGATATCATCGAGCATTTTCTCGTCGAAATGAACGCCTTCGTTGATCATACGAATAGCAAACACTATTGAAATATCGCTGACATAATAAAAGAAATATTTTTTATCTATTTTGTGAAAGATATCGAATCTGCGATCGAACTCGTAAAAGACATCGGCAGTTTTTACGAAGAAATTTTTGGGATCGATTTGCCCCTTTTCGGCGGCGCTTTTCATATAAGCGGAATTGCGATATTCATAAAAGTACAATGCCTTATATCTGTTATTCACAAGATAGGTAAAGTATTTTATCCATATCTCGCGCAAAAAGTCGAACATCTGCTGTCTGTCGTCGATTTTCACCGACTCGGACTCTTCATTTTCATCCTCTATGCAATCGCGGATTTCATCATAGATTTTAAGATAGCATTGCAAAAGCAAATTTTCTTTTGTTCCGTAATGCTTGTAAATCAATCCTTCCGCGGTTCCCGCCATTTTGGTAATCATCTGCATAGAGAAAGACATCAGTCCGTTCTCGGCGACGACACGCATTGTGCATTCCAACAATAAATCCTTTTTTGCAATATCAGACATCTGCAAGTACCTTCTTTTTGTTACGCATTGTATATATATTACCATAAAATCCGACAAATGTCAACCCCTCGATTTTTTCATACGAATAAGGGGAAACTTTGGCGCAAAAAAAGATGACGTAGTGTGGGGAGGAGGGTCACTACGTCACTTTTAATAAGGAGAAGCATGAAAAATGCTGCATTCAAAATCAAATTTATGCTTTGTTTTTATCGGTGAAATATCCCGAAACGTCCTTTTTGTCTATTCTTGCATATAAGTGAGAAATGTTTTGTTCGCTGTATCTTGTACCGTTGCCGCCTCTCAGACTATAGCAGTTTTTGAACATATCCTTTCCGTTGCGTACATTTTCGACTGTGAATTTATCGGAAGCAAAAACAGTCTCGAGTCGGAAACAATTGCGGAACATCTCGCTCATATCGACGACGGAAGAGGTATCGAAGGAAGATATATCCGCGCTTGTCAACTCAATACAATGGCGGAACATCCCGCTCATATCTTCGACTTTTGCAGTGTCGAAATTCATAACGACTTTTTTCAAAGAAATGCAAGCGTAAAACATATCCCTCATGCTTACGGTGTTTGCAGTGTCGAAATTGTTGAACTCGACCGTCGTCAGCCAATAGAGACTTTTGAACATCTCTTCACACGAGCCGACAATTATCGGTTTAGCCGAAAGAATATAAGCGGTAGTCCCTCTGTAATACAGTTTTATCGCGTCCTCTTCCGAGGCTCCCTCGAAGTACTCTCCTATGTCCACACCGTTGGCTTGTCTCATCTCGGGATAATTGACATAAGAATCGAATATGATCGAAGTTATGAAACGACCCTCTAAGTTTCGGTTTAGTCGTTCCCCGTCGGGTAATTGCGAGTTTATTTGTCTCTCCACCGCAATTTCCACTTTTCCGACGTTGACACGCATGACATATTTTGCGTACGAGGGGCGACACAAGAAGAGAATAGAAACAATAAGAAACATTCCTATCGCAATCCCCGCGACAACAAAAGTTATAAGTGATTTTTTCATGGCTTTTTACCCCGCAACCTGACGAGCAAGAACGTCTATGTCAAGCTCGAAGATTCGACAAGAATCGGGTTGGATCTCGGAAAAGCAAAGTTCGATATGGTCCGTTGCCTTTATCCTTGCTTTGAATTTGCCGACATCCGTAAAAGTACAGATTATCTTGTCTCCCTCGGTTTTCATTTTGCGGTTACCTCTTTGTTCGCCGTTATTCAAAAGCGATATTTCAAATTCCTCGAGCGTCCCGAGTTCGGAATAAAAAGTCAGAATAACATCGTATTCGATATCGACTTCAGAGACGTGATTCTCGCCGTTTGTAACGGTAAAGCCTATTTTCTTTTCCGAGCCGTTCAGCGAGATCCGACTTTTGCCCAAAGTCGTCGAAACTCCGAATGCCGCCGTTCTCGCCCCGTATCCCGAGACTGCTCCTACGGCATATTTGGCAGATGTCAAACTTACCGTCAATAAACACAGGCTCGTCATCATCAACAGGATAAATAAAATTTTATTCCCCGTTCGTAAAGAGAGAGTCATTTTCAATCGCCTCCATCAATATTTCGGAGTCTGAGTTATTCGCCCTGCGCGTAGAATCAGTCTATCTGCGAAACGGTAGTCGTTATCGCAAGATTTATTGTTGCGGTATAATTCGCATCTCCGCCGCACGCAATATTACCCAAATAAGTATCGTACTCGTTATTTGTGTATTGTCCTTCGAACTCCCATTTCCAGGTTACTTCGGGTACGGTGATGACGTTTTTAATATCGTCACCAAAATTCTCGACGTCATACCTTCCCGAACATTCGTTGATGGCTTTAATTACAGCATTCTTGAACTCGTCGGCGCTATTGAACTGCGCGCCGCATATATCTTGACCCGCAACGGTGATAATAAGAGGGCAATAATATTGCTTCTCTTGCAAGTTGTTATATACTTCCCAATTGACTATCTCCAACTCCGCGCTGTAGTTTACTTCGATAGATACCTCGGGTCTGCCCGAAATGCTCATCGAAACCATTTCACCGCTCGTTCCCGGCGCAATTACATTATCATCCAAGGAAAGAACAGACTTTACGGTAGCCCTCGCCGGTCCGTTTTCGGAGTCATAACTTTCCGCAAAGGTCGTTCCGTTTGCTTTTATTACAACACCGAATTTGGCAACTCTCGCCATATCACCGCCGCCCGACGATGTAACAAACTTCGCAAACGTACTGCCGACGATACACGTCGTGATGAGAACAAGCACCAATAGAATAGCGGAAGTCCTCATGCTTCTGAACATTCTTTTTTCCATAAATAAATCTCCTTTGTTTTTATGTGAGTCCCCAAAAAGTCGGAAATTCTCCGACGGGATTTTTTTTCACTCGCGATTTTTCTTTTTTTGCCTGTGACGGTAAAGAATATCGGAAACAAAAAAGATTATAATCGGCACACCCAACGAAGTAACAATACCTATCGGAGTCTGCAAAAACATTATAACCCTTCCCACCTTGGGAATACGCCCCCTGTAAACGCCTATGAGCGCGTTGGTACCTACAGGCTCATCGGCAACGTTATTAGCGTCTCCCTTGGTAGTAAAATGCAGTCCGCCTTGATCGTCGGTCTCGATTTCTACGATTCTGTGAGTGACTATAATTCCGTCTTTGCTCTTGTAGGCAATTATGTCCCCCACCTCGAGTTTCTCAGGCTCCGCCTCGGTAACGAAAATCAAATCGTCTACTTCGATGTGATCCGAAGCCTCTCCGCTCATCGAGCCCGACTCCACTACCATGGGCATTATGCCGAATATCCCCGACGGCTCATCGGGCTTTACGGCGTTTTTAATAATAACAATCAAATTGCATATCAACATGAATCCGAAAATTACTATCAACGCAATGCCCATCCAAAACAGCGTGCGGCACATTATTCTTTTTACTTTTTTTCCGTCCATAAACTCCTTCGTAAAATCGTGAGTGAGTACTCACTTCACAAATAAGATAGCATATAAGAAAATATAAGTCAAGCGAAAATAAGAAAAAAAAATAAAAAATAAAAAAAATTTTTTTTGTCCCGCGTCGCAGTGCAACTTTGTCAGGCTCTTTTTCCGACAAGCGACAAAAGCAGTCCCGTACAGGCGACTGCTCCTCTTAACCGAAAAGATAAACTTTTCGGTTAAGTTACATAAGGAAAATATTAATAAAATCGCCTACGGCTGTTATTGTGTCCGTAGGCGATTTGTTTTTCCGAATATGCTTGTTTATTAGTCTCGTTATATTATTTATGAAATAAACTTCGCTATACTTTGTTTAATTTACGCACTCACATATAGATAGAGATCCAATCCCTTTTTTGTTTTATCGGTGCAAGGTTACAACCATTGGTTTTTGTAAGAACGTATTAATGCCTCTTTTTTCCGTTGGAGTCGTATTTGCCATCATTGCATATAAGTATCGCTTGTGAAGGAACCGCTTTTGATCCGCCAATCTCCACCCAATGATTGTACGTTCCGTCGAATTTGATTTCCGTTAAAGCGTCGGAATGTTGGAAAATCGAGTTGTCAATGTACTTTAAGCCTTTTCCGAGCGTGACCTTTTCCAATTTATAGCAGCCGGCGAAGGCGAAAGACTCGATCCTCTCCACACTATCGGGAATCTCTACAGTCGTCAAGCCATTGCAGAGGTAGAACGCACTGTTGCCGATCAAAACAAGCCCATTGTTGAACGTTATTTTATCCATATCGCATGCACTGAACCCTAACTTACCGATCGTCTTGACGCTACCGGGGATATTTAAAACGCCCGTTATGCCGCAACCGAGGAACGCGCTGTCTCCGATCGTCACCACGCCGTAGGGAATCTCTAAGTTTTTGATTTTCGCGTAGCCTTCAAACGCAAAATCCGCGATCACTGTCGTCCCCGGTCTAATAGTGTAATTGTCATTTATGAGCTTTGTAGCCTTGATAAGGTAATTGTCGATATAGACTACGCCACTTTCATCCTTATTCTTTGTATCTTCACAATATTCAGTATCTGCGAACGCTTCCTTACCGATCGAGATCAAGCCTTTGGGAAGAGTGATATTCTTGAGCTTTTTGCATCTGTAAAAAGCGTGATCGCCAATTTCAACAACGCTATCCGGCACGGTTATACTATTGATCTTCGCCGCTGCGAACATATACGGGCAAAGTTTGGTGACATTCTCGCCGATCGTGATAGTCATTTCGGGCGACGTTTCCGAGTCGTTGCCGAGCACATATGGCAAATACCCATATTCGGGCTGCGAAGCAAATTCGCACGAAGCATTCCAATGCAAGGTATGCAATTTTTCGCATTCTCCAAAGAGACGCCCTTCTGCACCGATTTGGGTTACGCTATCGGGAATGGTAATTTCCTCGAGTTCTTTACACCTAAAAAACGCATAGCTATCGATAAATGTGACGCTTGAAGGAATTTTAATTTCCCTGATCTTGCTGAAAGAGAAGGCGCTGCTTATGACCGTAAGTCCATCCGGCATATTGACAGTTGTAAGCGCCGTGCAATTTGAGAACGCACCGGTGTAGTCCTTTAAGCCTGTTCCGAGCGTGACCGTTGTAAGCTTTTCGTTGCCGCTAAACGCATCAACGATGTTCTCGACACTGTTCGGGAGCACTACTTTCTCGAGTTGTGTGTTCGTAAACGCCTCTTTTCCGATAAAGGTCAGAGCCGTGCAGTCGCTAAGATCCAACTCGTTCAATTTCGTACCCCAGAACGAACCCTCGCCAATATATTCGATTGTACGCGGGAAGGTGACGCTATTAAGTTCTGTGCAGTTAATGAAGGGACCAAAGCCCGCCGAATCTTCTGTTCTTTCGGCAAGTTTCTCCACGCCCTCGCTAAGCACCACCCTTTGAAGTTTTGTGCAATCCTGGAACGCAGAGAAACTTATCTCCTTGATGTTTCCCGGAATAGTGAGATCGGTAAAGCCGCATCCCAAGAATGCATCTCGCTCGATGGCGGTCATGCTATTCGGGAAAACGACTTCACTGAGCGCCGAACAGGATCTGAACGCACAGCTGCTAACTTTCTCGATCCCCTCTTCGAAGGTAACCTTTGTAAGCGTCGTGGACGTGAATGCATCGATACCGACCGTTTTGAGGCTTGCAGGGAGCACGATATCCGTAATGGCCGTCCCTTTGAACGCTTCTTGCCCAATCTCCTTGACAGAGCTACCGAAGATCACGCTGTTGAGTTTTTCGCAGTCAGTGAAGACATTCGCACCGATCGTTTCAACTCCGTTTCCAATCTTGACTTCAGAGAGGTTGGAGCAATTTCGGAATGCATACTTACCGATTGTCTTCACACTATCGGGAATTACTATGCTGACAATGTCGGAATCGGAGTCGCAAGCACTCTCCTTGATTTCGGTGACGGGTACACCCAAAAAGTCTACGGCGATAACTACCTTGGTGGCGTCACTACCCCAAATGTAATCGACGGACGCATATTGACCGTCTTCCCCTTCGTTAATGGTGTAATAAACTCCTTCCGAAGGCTCGGGTGTGTGACAAACCGAACATTCGCCGCCTACATAAGTGTGCGTGGGAATATACACTCCACCGTTTTTTTCGGCAAAAAAGCCAACCGCCACCACCTCATGAAGACCTTTATCGTCCGTGAACCACTTGTCGCAGTGGCTGCAAGTGTAGTATTCTATGTTGCCCGGTTCCGTGCAAGTGGGTTCCTTCGCTGCAATATGAGTGAGTACATGCACCATGATTCTATATTTGCAAATGTCGCAATAACCGTCGCCGTCGCTATCGCTGCACTTTTCTTTGTCGATAACTTTCGCATCGCACTCGAACTCGTCGATCCTACTACATTGGTGCCAATGATATGTACCGTCCGAAAACCAAAAGTTCATGTCGTAAAAGTGTTCGTGTCCCTTCTCATTATTACCGTCGCAACCTATGAAACCGAAGCACAGGGCTGCAACAAGAATAAGAAACAGTGTAAGAATTTTCTTTTTCATTATTTTTTGTCCTTAAATTAATCAGTCTTAAATAGTATACCCCCCCCCGCTGTTTTGTCAAGTCCTGAGGTCTGTTTTTTAAAAATTTTTTCGATATCGAACGAACTGCTCCTCGGTGAATTGTCAAAAAGTTTATCTTTTTGACGAAAGAGGAGCAACCGACCTAAAGAGGAGACTTTTGCCGCTTGTCGGCGAAAGCGACTCATAATGTCGTGTTGCGACGAGACTGAGGGGATTATAATTAAATCCAACATTAAATTCAACCTTATTCTGTTTTTATATTGGAAAGCATAAGTTTTATTCTGTTTTCCTGATTTACCGCGGTGGTGCCGGGGTCATAGTCTATTGCGACGATATTGCTGTCGGGGTAGCGTTCGCGGATAGGTCTTATCATTCCCTTGCCGACTATGTGATTGGGTAGGCAGCCGAAGGGTTGAGCGCAGATTATGCCGCTTACTCCGTGTTTTGCGAACACTCCCATTTCGGCGGGGATCATCCAGCCCTCGCCCATTTTGACGCCTTGATTTATGAGTTCGTCGGCTTCTCGGCGCAGTTCCTCGAAGTCGTCGAAGGGAATAAATCCCGCGTTCTTTATGAGGTCTGCGATGTATCTCTGTTTTTTTATCAGATATTTATAGGCATATCGGAATGCTATGAGTTTGACGCCTTTTTTCCCGTACAATCGAGCGTCGTTTATCGTATTTATCACGCAATAGGTGCAAAACTCCATGAGTGTGGGGAGTACGGGTTCGCAGCCTTCGGACAGCAAAAACTTTTCGAGGTAGTTGTTTGCGGGCGGAGAGAACTTGACATAGATTTCGCCGACTATCGCGATCCTCGGTTTTCTTTCCTTTTTTTTCGCGAATTTGCCGAAACTGTCTACGAGCAATTTGCAATTCTTTTTGAAATGTTTGTACTCGCCCGAAGAGTACCAATGTTTTACCTTGTCTATGAGTACCGAGAGGAGTTTATCCGCCTCTCCTTCGTTTATCTCGTAAGGCTTTATCTGATTGTACAGCGTCATCATTATATCGCCGTAAAAAACGGCGTACAGCATTTTGATTCCCAAAGGCAAAGTCACTTTGAAGCCGCTGTTTTTTTCCAATCCCGTAAGGCTGACCGATATGACGGGCACTTGAGGATATTTGTCTTTGAGAGCCTTTCTCAACAAAAAGATATAATTGGAGGCTCGGCACCCGCCGCCCGTCTGCGTTATGAGTAAAGCCGTCTTGTCGGGATCGTACAGCCCGTTGTCGAGAGCCTCGATAAACGCGCCTATCACTATCAAAGCGGGATAGCAAGTGTCGTTATGCACGCATTCCAATCCCTTGCTTATGCTGTTTTTCGACTCGGGAACCATAGCCACCTTGTATCCGCTTTCCCGTAGCAAATGTTCGAAGATCTCGAAATGAATGGGCAACATTCGCGGAATAAGTATGGTATGCGTCTTTTTCATTTCCTTGGTAAATTCTATTCTGTCCATATCGATTCACCTTCCCAATGCCGCCAGCAGACTGCGCAGTCTTATCTTTGCGGCTCCGAGATTGGTTATCTCGTCTATTTTAAGTTGAGTATAAATCTTTCCCTTTTCTTCCGTTATGCGTCTTACCTCGTCCGAAGTAATCGCGTCTATGCCGCAACCGAAGGACACGAGTTGTACTATGTTCATATCGGGTTGAGTCGCCGCATATTCCGCCGCTCTGTACAATCGCGAATGATAAGTCCATTGATTGAGTACCTCGAGTTTGGGCTTTTCGAGAGTATTGTAAGCGATTGCGTCCTCGGTAACTATCGCCGCGCCCAACGAAGTTATCAACTTGTTGAGAGAGTGATTTATCTCTGCGTCAACATGATAAGGTCTGCCTGCAAGCACTAAGATAGGGACTTTGCGCTTGCGCGCTTCCTCTATACTGCGTACGCCCTCGAGCCTTATATTTTCCTTGTATTGCGTCAAAGCCTTGAGTCCCGCCTCGTATGCCTTTGCCGCCTCGCGCTCTTTGACTCCGTATTTTTGCAGCCCGAGAGCGATTTTTTCCGCAACATGAGCGTGTCTGTTCAAATCGAGATAGGGCGAAAACAACTTGTCGGCAGCGTCGGGGATATTGGCTTTAAGCACTTCGGGATAGTAAGCGACTACGGGACAGTTGTAATGATTGTCTCCGCCCTCGTCGAAGTTATAGGTGACGCAGGGATAAAAGATAAAATCGCATCTGTCCATAAGCGAAATTATATGCCCGTGTACAAGTTTGGCGGGGTAACAAATCGTATCGGAAGGAATGGTGTGATGACCTACGTTATACAGATCTCTTGTCGAGACTCCCGACGTTATGACTTCGAATCCCAAATTCTCGAAGAAAGTTTTCCACAGCGGAAGTTGTTCGAAGTTGTGAAGCGCCATCGGCAAGCCCACTCTTCCCCTCTTTTGCGTCGAAGTCGCCGCAGCCTCGGCAATGTCCGCGTTTTCCTCGGTATGCGGAAACAATATACTCTGTTTGTAGGCGAACATATCGGGTAGCCCGTTGGCTTTTCCGCCCGCTCCTCGTTCGCACTTGTTGCCCGAAATGAGTCGTCTGCCGTCTTTGAGTCTCAAAACGGTAAGCGCGCAATGCGCCGTACAACCGCCGCAATTCGTCGCCGAAGAAGAGTATTCGAAATCTTGGGTCTCGCGATAGGAAATCAAAGACGAAGTTTTACACTTCATGGCGTTGAGAGCCGCGCCGTACGCGCCCATAAGCCCTGCGATCCCCGGACGAATGACGTTCCTTCCGAGTTCGAGTTCGAGAGCGCGAAGCACCGCGTCGTTCAAAAAGGTTCCGCCTTGAACCACAATGTTCTTTCCGAGTTTGTCGGCGTCGGTAACTCTTATAACTTTATACAGAGCGTTCTTTATGACGGAAATCGACAATCCCGCCGAAATCTCCGATATATCCGCGCCGTCCTTTTGCGCCTGCTTGACTGCGCTGTTCATAAACACCGTGCAACGAGAACCGAAATCCACGGGAGCCTTGGCATATAGCCCGAGATGAGAAAAAGTTTCTATGTCCGTTCCCCACACATTGGCAAAGGTCTGCAAAAAGGAGCCACAGCCCGAAGAACACGCCTCGTTGAGCATTATAGCGTCTATTACTCCATTCTTTATTTTGAAGCATTTTATGTCCTGCCCGCCTATATCGAGGATAAAATCCACCTCGGGGCAGAAATCTTTCGCCGCAAGGAAATGCGCCTGCGTCTCGACAACGCCTATATCGAACTTACAAGCGTTTTTTATAAGGTCCTCGCCGTAGCCCGTGACAGCGCTGCCGCAAATTTTGATTCTGTCTCCGCACAACTCGTAAATTTTTTTGAGATTTTCTATCACGACGTCCAAAGGTTTTCCGTTATTCGTTCCGTAATAACTGTATAAAATGCGTTTATCTTGGGTCAAAAGCACGAGTTTCGTAGTCGTCGAGCCTGCGTCCACTCCGAGATAGGCGTTGCCGCTGTACTGCGCGGGGTCTGCCTTTTCGGGAGTCGCCTCTCCGTGCCGCGCTATGAAATCGTTGTATTCTTGCTCGTCGGCGAACAGAGCGCGACATCTCGACGACGAACCTACGGCTTTTACCGCCGAAATTTTGTCCTCGAGTTGAGACAGCGTAAAAATCGACTTATTATTCGCCGAAAACAAAGCCGCGCCGTACGCCATAAATACCGAGGCTGTATCGGGAAACACCGCGTTCTCTTGCGTCAAGCGAAGTTCTTCTGTAAAAGCGCGACGCAAAGACTTCAAAAAATACAGCGGTCCGCCCAAAAATACGACTTTGCCCGTGATTTTTCTGCCCTGCGCAAGCCCCGAGACGGTCTGATCCACGACGGCGCGAAAGACAGCCGCCGCAACGTCCTGTTTCGAGACTCCTTGGTTTATGAGCGCTTGTACGTCGCTTTTGGCAAACACTCCGCAACGCGAAGCGATAGTATGTTTGACGGTAGAGCGCGCCGCCAACTCGTCCATCTCGTCCAAAGACACCTTCAACAGCGTCGCCATTTGGTCGAGGAATGCGCCCGTACCTCCCGCGCAAGTGCTGTTCATTCGCTGTTCCGTGCCGCCGCTGAAAAAGAGGATTTTTGCGTCCTCTCCTCCGAGTTCCACGGCGCAATCGGCGTCGGGATAGGCAACGCTTATGGCTTTTTTTGCCGCAAAGACTTCTTGCACAAAGGGGATTCCCGCTTTTTCTGCAAGTCCCATTCCCGCAGAACCCGTAATCGAGACATGAAAAGAATAGCCCGAAAGTTTTTCCTCGGCTTTTCGAAGTTCTCTTAAAACACAGTCCTTGACGAGAGACATGTGCCTTGAATATGTATTGTAGATAATTTTATTTTCGTCGGAAGCGACGATTTTTACGGTAGTCGATCCGACGTCGATTCCCAACTCGACTGTCTTATTGCTCATTTTCAAATCCTGTTCTTTGGCGAATATTATAACATAAAGTCGAAGTATTTTCAAGTCTTTTTAAGAAAAATCTCTCTGCTTGTTCCCCCCCTTGGCTCCCTTTGGTTGAAATGCACCGCATTTCAACTAAGGGCGGCCAAGAGAAAAAATCCCGAAGGGGCCACCCTTAGTAAGGGTGGCTGTCACCGAAGGTGACTGAAGGGATTGTAAAATAATTAATCCGACCTTTTTTCCTCGTCAAAAAGTTTACCTTTTTGACGAAAAAGGAGCAATCGTCCGAAAAAAGAGCCTTTCGCCGCTTGTCGGTGAAAGCGATATAAAAGGACGCATTGCGACGCAGTAAGGGTGGCTGTCACCGAAGGTGACTGAAGGGATTGTAAAATAATTAATCCGACCTTTTTTCCTCGTCAAAAAG
>CANPVN010000022.1 GCA_947581755.1 uncultured Clostridia bacterium
GTTAACAAGGATAGAGTAGTCACCCTCGAAGTTTTCGAGGATATAAGGTTCGTCGATAGTTCCCTTTCCTTTCCAAGTGGGTTCTCCGCCTTTCTTAGTAATTTTGAAAGCGACATTGACTCCGTAAGTTTCATAAGCGTCAACTTCGATATAATAGGTAGTGCCTGCCGTCAAGGAAATATCATGGGATAACTCGTCTTCGCTTATAGTGAAGAGATCGTCTCTGCCATCATCATACTCATCTGCGGGAGTATGCTTTGTAAAGAATGAAACCCAAGTATTGGTATCTGTGCTGGAAACGGTATAGTTTTCGTTAGCTTCGGGAGTATAAGCGAAGTAGACAAGAGAACCTTCGTTAACAAGGATAGAGTAGTCACCCTCGAAGTTTTCGAGGATATAAGGTTCGTCGATAGTTCCCTTTCCTTTCCAAGGATATGTAGGTTCGTCGCCTCCGCCGATTTCTCCGCCTTCTTTTATCGTTACGTCATAAGATACGGGAGCGCTGCTTGCCGAGCAATAGAAGTAGTAAGTTTTTGCTTCGAGAGTGACGACTACGGAATTTCCGCCCATAAGGTTGAAAGTAGAGGCGTCATCCATAATAACGGCATTCTCGGTGGCTTCGAAGGTATAGTTGCCCGCTTTTTCGGGAGTGAAAGCGTAAACGATACCCATTTGAGCATAATTCAATGCCGAGTTGGTGAGAGGCACGGTGTTCTTACCCAAGTTAAAGGTGAGAGGCATTTCTTTGCTCGAGCCGACACGTTTGGGATCTTTGAAAGTCATATTGCAAGAAGGAGAGTCCTTGCTTACGGTGTTTACCATTTTGCCCGTCGGATAGTTCAGATTAAGTCCTGTCGTGTAACCCGAAAGAACTATCGTGTAAAGGTCGCCTTCGAGTTGGAATTCTACTTTTCCGCTGTTGTCCGTGGTCTTTGTATCGACGGGAGTTTTTCCGTCGAGAGCAGATCCTCTGTCATCTTTGAGTTCTCCTTCATAGAGAGCGACGGTTACGCCCGAAGCGGGAGAAGATACGTTGATGAGATTGTCGTATACGTCTCTGAAATCGGGATAGGTGACAGTCACGGTATAGGTATTTTTTGCGGGAGTGGGATTTTCGGACTCGGACTTCTTTGTCACGGTGATGGTGCAACTTGTCGTCGAAGCGGAAAGGCTTCCGTCGGTGAACTCATAATCCGAGGGTACGCCGCTTAAAGTTGCGGTATAATTTTTGGGTTCGAGTTTGAAAGTCGCTTTACCGTTTTGGAGTTCGCCGTCTTTGACAAGGGCTCCGTCGGCATTTCTGATCTCGACTTTGACGTTATCGAGAACCGTACTGTCCGAGCAAGTCACGGTTACCGTATACGTCTTTTGTTCGACTTCGTTTTCGGGATTGCAGGCTACCATAAGCGCCGTGGAAAATACGAGACAAAGTGCAAGCCCTATAAACAAAATCTTGCGCATGAGTTTTTTCATTAATAAACCTCCTGAAAATTCGGTCATATATTAAATAATATGACACATAGTTTCTTACAGTATACCACCTATAGACAAAAAACGCAAGGAAAAATTAACAAAAAATGTTTGGAATGTTACGAATTTATTTTGCTTAATGTCATTGAAACGGTTTACATTTATTTTGATATGTGGTACAATGTGATTATACGTATAATATATACAAGGAGAAGTTTATATGAAAGCAATGAGAAAGATTGCATTGGCAATAATTATTGCTCTGATGTTTTCCGTTCTTTCGTTATTTGCGGCATGTAACGGCAATGATAACCCTCCCGTGGGGAAGGCGGGTATAAAATTGTCATTCGAGACGAACGGCGGCGGGAGAGTGGAGACCGTAACGGTACAAGAGGGAGAAACGTATTCTCTTCCTTCGCTCGACAACAAGACTCAGAACGGAGAAACATATATGTTCGACGGCTGGTGTCTTGACAGCGACTTGAGCGGAGAAGTTTTGAACGGCAACATCACGGTTCCCTCGGAAGATACTGAATATTATGCCAAATGGACGCGTGTATACAAGATTTCTTTCTATTCCGACAGAGGAAAATTGGACATCGAGTACATATACATAAGGGACGGAGAAAAATTATTCGACGCTATCGCCGATGTAATGCCTTCGGTGGAATTCGGATACAATTTCGACGGTTGGTACCTCAACGGCGCGAGGGTAACCGAAAGCACCGACATGCCCAAGACGGATATTACTCTTATTGCGCGCTATTCCGTAGTGGACGGAATAGAGGACGCTCTCGGCGGCTCCGATATTTTGTTCAAAAAGAGCGATGAGCCGGGAGTCATCTATTTGTTGAGACAGGGTGTGGAAACCAAAAAAGGCGAATATGATCCCGCTACGGGTATTTTCTCCTTCGGAGACGGAAAGAACGAGATACTTGCAGGTAAGATAACGGGCAAATATTTCTATTATTTCAATGAAAAATATATCGGCGAATTCAAGACCGCAGACGGCACCAAGAGTTTGACAATAGGCGAGCGTTATATTGCGGTATTCAACGACGGAAAGGACTCCGAGGACGGAGAAGTCATATTCGATCGCGACTCGGGATACTTTGTTTTCAAAGGAAACAGAGACGCTTATCAACGATTCATATTCTCCGAAGGCGAGGACGGCTCCACCGTTTTTGTCTTGCAGAATATGGAAGAAGCGGGTTCTTATCACCCCGAGAACTCCGCCTATCCCATAATCACGCTTGACGGATTGGGCAACTTTACTTATACATTCGACCCCGCGCATCCCACTTATTACGATATTTCGGGCGCGCCTCTTCTCGAAGCCGAAGGCTCTTATACCATAAACGAGGACGGCGATTACGAATGTTCGATGAGCGCGGGCGGAACGCATCTCGAAGATTTCGTATTCCGCGTTGTCGGCGAGAACACCTTCAAAAGAAGCGATTTCTTCGGAGATCTCGATCCTATAGAGCATACGCTTTTCCTCAACGGTTTCGGAGAGGGTACTTACAAAGACGAAGCGGGCGTCGTTCATGAAGGAACATACGACATTATTCATGAATGGTGGATGACGCAGGACGGTCGAGACGCGCAAAAGACCTGGCTTATCAATTTCGAGTATGACGGAGCCGAAGAGGATATTTATTACGCGCTCATGCAGGACAGATACGGCAATGTTACCGCAATGTTGTTCGGCAAAGTAACCAAGGGACAAACGGGCGGACTTTACATATTCGACGGCGCGATAACGATCGGCGGAGAGGTTTACAGCGACGCATTCATAATGCTTCTTGTCGATGCGATCGACGAAAGCATGGTGCTTGTAAAGATGGACGATCAATCGCTTTCTTCGGGAGAACTCGTGGGAGTTTATGCTCCGATGTATTCGGGAACCGTTACCGTAAGCCGTGACTTGTATCATTTCGAGGATACGAAAGCGGGCACGCAGATGAACTTCAAGATCGAAAACGGCAAGGCGGTTTATTCCTCGAACACGGGTGACGGTACGCTCGAAAAGAGGACGATAGCCGAGGGACTCGAGATAGACCCCAACACGAGTACTGCGACTTATACCGACGAGGAAGGCAAACTTCATACGGGACTTTCGTATACCTATTCGACGGGCGAGTACCTCGAATTTTATACCGTAAAACTCGATTCGACTCACAATCTTTACTATTACAGAGATTTGCACGGCGACGAAGAGATGTGTACTCAAATCTCGGGTAAGTTTATATTCGATTATGCTTATATGAGCGAGGAAGTCGCAAACGCTTTCCCCGCAAGACTTTTGCTTGACGAAAATTCGAGCAAAGCGTATATAGCGATACCCATGGCTATAGGCGAAGCGGAATATGTGGGCGAAGGCTCTTACGTAAAACTTTCCGAAAACGAATACAGATACGAGAACAGGTTCTGGGCAAACAATTTGTTGGATTATTTCGGCGGCGACGGATTCCAGAGTTCACTCGATCTCTTCGTTGAATATTATGAGAACTTTACTTTCAGAACGCTCGTCGGAGCCGATGACAGTGAAATAAGCATATTCTACGAGCGAGACGACAATATGTTCTTCCAACTCGACAACTTCAAAGCCGACGGTTACAGCGATTTCGCCGAATACACCACCGACAGCGGAGATTGGCTTACGGGTAAGTTCTACAGAATGGAAATAATAATCGTTTTCGACAGCGATAACGGACAGAGATATTATCTGAAACAGGACGGAAACAAAATGAAGAACGTTTCCGAGGATGCGGGACTCTATTATCTGTATACTCCCGACGACGTATTCTTTATGACGTTCGGTCCCGAGAGCGGAAGTATCTATTACGATTATATCGTCTTTGACGGAGAAAACAGAGTTACAATAGTCAATTTCGAAAACGGTTATCTTGCCAATGCAAAACAAGGAAGTATGGAAAAGACTCCGAGTTGGAGAGCCGACTTCAGAGAGTATACCGTAACCGAAGAAGAGACGGGTTCTATTTACAAAATTCTGCTCGGCTCCTTCGAGACGATCTGGCATGACGAATTTCTTGTTTACGATTTGTACAGCGAAGCGTATACGGGCGATTGGTATACCGAAGAGGGCGGAAGACTCCAAGCCGACGGTTATCGAATACATAATTCCACTTACGATGTGGACGACGACGGAAATCCCGAGTACAGCGGACTTATGGTAAGAGCGCGTTTTGACAAGACCGATATTCAGACTCACGCTTATACCGAAGACCCCGAAGGCGACGTCATAGTCTTTACATACACAACTTACGAAAGTAACGGAAATGAAGTCGCTCATTCTATCGTATTCAACGTGGTAGAGGGCGCAGGCGGAATGCAGTATCTCGTAGAGCGTAAATTGACTTTCGGAGCATTCGCATTCTGGGAAGCAGGCGTTCGCCCCGGAAATTATATGTATCTCGACGGAAACGGAATCGCAGAACTTTATGACGGCACGGGAAATCTCATAGGCACGGGTACGTACGGACTTGCGCCCGATATAAGCGAAGTAAGTTATTATTACAGAGACGACGCAGATGCAAACTCGAATTTCTACTTTGCGATCTATATCGAAAGCGAAGATGGCGGAAGCACGTATTTCGAATATCGCAGATACAATTCCGATGTGTTCGGAGAGTATGACGCCGACGATTGGTCTCATCTGTCTGTAAGTTATTACGGAGAAATAACATATATCGATCGTTACGGAGTCATTTACGAGGGATATTACAGTGTTGACGGAAACAAAATCACTTTGATTACCTACGACGGATCGGGCATTACATTTACATTCTTTTACGATCGTGAGTCGGGTTATTTCCAACTTGCCGACGATATCGGACAATAAAAGATAAAAGGAGATTTTTATATGAAAAGATTTGGCATAAGAATTTTTGCGATAGCCATGATAGTCATGTTGTGCGCGCTCGGACTTGCCGCTTGTACGCAAAAGTCGTATTGCGAGTTGCACGGACATGATTGGGACGAAGAAAATATCGAGATTACCGTCGAGCCTATTTGCAAACAGGGCGAGGGAATAAAGACTTGCAAAAAATGCGGAATTACCGAACCCGTTGTTTTACCCGCGCAACACAATCTCCGCCCCGATTTCAACAAGACAAAAGTTGCAACTTGCAACAAAGAGGGACTCGACGTTAAAATTTGCAGAGATTGCAGTACCACAATAGAGACTCCCATAGCGCCTCTCGGACACGATTTTACGGGAACCAGCGTAATAACGAAAGAAGCGACTTGCGAGGACAAAGGGGAGAGACAGGTAAAATGCAATCGTAAGAATTGCGACGGCGACGAACACAACAATATTCCCGCCGTTCTCACGACCGAAATTCCCAAACTCGGGCATGATTGGCAGCAAGAGAAAACTTTGGACAAAGAGCCCACCTTCACCGACGCGGGCAGCAGATCTTTACATTGCAGCCGCTGCGAAAACAAAAAGGACGAAGAAGTCATTCCCAAACTCGTCAAGGGAGAGCCTGTCGAATATCGTTTCAGAATAGCGCGACCCAATCACGAAATAATAAGAATAGGACTTGCGGACATTACCGTCACGATAAAGGACAAGACGGGTAAAACGGTTGCCGTTTCGAGCAGAGAAAATTTTGCCAACGGTATTATGACAGTCAAACTCGACCCCGACGACTATACCGCCGAAATAGAGGGACTTCCCGCGGGATACACGGCGCAGCCCAATTATACGATAAATCCCGGCAGTATAGACAAAGACCTTGTCGTAAACGCTTCTTTGTTACCCGTGTCCGATGCAAGTGAAAATACCAAATATTCTCTCGGCTCGGTAATGCACGATTACACTTTCAAAGACGTCAACGGTAAAACCGTCACTTTAAGCAGTTTGCTCGAACAGAAGAAAATGGTGCTTCTCAATTTCTTTTTCGTCACTTGCGGAGCATGTCAAAGCGAAATGCCAGGACTCATCTCCGCGTACAATATCTATAAAGAGGATATGGCAGTGGTAATGCTCGACGTCTATCCCACCGATACCGTCGATTCCATAAAGAAGGATTTTCTCGACCCCTTCAAAGTACCCGATTCGATTTATGCCGTTCAGGATATAACGCCCAACGGCGCTTCGGCGTCGGAGTATAACAATATCTGCGAAAAGTTCGGTTTCCAAAGCGCGCCTCAAAACGTGATAATAGACCGAGAAGGCGTGGTTGCCTTTATGGAGACGGGCTCTACAAGCGATATGCAGTTCCGCGCCATGTTCAAAAAGTACACTACGGCTCCCTATTATTTTTAAGAGTTTACTTATAAATACCTTTACCTGTCGGAAGAACGCTTTCGGCAGGTTTTTTATTTGACTTGAGTTATGTCGTCTATCAAGCCTTGTCTGTAACTGAAATCGTAGAAAGAAGCGGTGCCGTCCTTGCGACAAAGGATGAATTTGTCGGAGCCGCTTTCCACTTTCGAGGCGGGGACAATGTCCGAAAACTCTTCGAAAAAAGCGACGAGAGATTCGTCGTCTACGCTGTTTTTCAATTCTTCGCTCATAAGAAGTCGCGCCGCCGCCGTTCGTCCCGCTTTTATCGTTTCGAAAAATTTTACGGGCGTCAAATCCGTCTGAGACCTTTGCGGAGTCGCGGAGAGGATATTTCTCGGTCTCAACACCGCAATATCCGTCTCGTCGTCGAGCGAATAAACGGAACAAAACTCTCTGTTCGAAGCCACCGTGCGTCCCACTATCTTCACGGTATAAGAAAGAAGCAACGCCGACAAGGGCAGTACGGTAAGATATACAACATTCTTATCGAACAGTTTGGCGGCTCCGCTTTTACTGAAAGTTCCGTTTATCAAAAATACCGTTTCGAACTGCGAAGCGGGCAATAAAATTTTTTCCATATATGATATTTATGATTTTTTTCTTTCCGTTATGTATATTTGCGGCTATGTTCGGCAATTATTTATCTACATAATAAGGAGGAATAAATTATATGCAGAATAATTGGACGATACAACAGACAAAGGAACTTTTCGACCTTGTAAAACAGACCTCGGATGAGGGAAAAGGTCTGTTCTCGGCTTTCGAAAAGATGGCGGAGAATTGCGGAAGAAGCATTAACAGCGTCCGTAACTACTATTACAGTCAACTCAAAATGTTCGAACTCGTGCCTTCCCTCGCCGACGACCTCGGAATAGTCACGGTAAAGACCAAGAGAGAGGAATTCGAACTCTTCGACGAAGAAGAAATAGTTTCGTTGATACGTACCGTTCTTACGGGCAAAGCGTTGGGAAAGAGCGTGCGCTCGATAATCTCCGAAATGGCAAACGGAGACGCCAAACTCGCTCTCAGATTGCAAAACAAATATCGCAGCATGACGGCGCACCACAAACCCAAAGTGATGAGCATAATGAACGCTCTGGCTTCCGAGGGGATAGTCTATTACAATCCCTATACCAAACAACGCTCCGATGCGCCCGACTCCGAAGACAAATTGTCACGCCTCAACGAATATATCGCGGGACTCGACGCCGCCGAAGTCGGCAGTTTTTTGAACCTCATAAAGAAGTTGATATAACCGCCAAGGGCAAAGACGGAGAGAAATACTCGGGAAGTTCAAAAGAAGCAGTAAAAAATTTTACAAAAAATTCAAGAAACAAGTCAAAATCACTTGACTTATGATACGGAACCGTCTATAATAAAAAGGCTGCACTAAAGGGCGGCGGTTTTTGTGAGTAATGGAAGAAGTCCGAGATTACTACGTCAAATAATTAGCTTAAGGCGGAGAGAACTCGGATGGACACAGTGGGACGATCCCACGAATGCGTAGCTTGCCGGGACCGATACGGGTCCCGAAAAAAATCTCACAATTTGAAACACCCGGGCAAGTGGACGCACAAATAAGCTATGGAGGAACAGAATGGCTAGTCAGAAGATACGAATCAAACTCAAGGCCTATGACCATGACCTTATCGACCAGAGCGCGGCGCGCATAGTCGATACCGCAAAAAAGACAGGTACCAAAGTCAGCGGCCCCATACCTCTTCCCACGGATAAGGAAGTGGTTACCATTATCAGAGCAGTACACAAGTACAAGTACTCGAGAGAGCAATTTGAAATCAGAACGCACAAAAGGTTGATCGACATTTACAGTCCCTCGGCAAAGACCGTGGATTCACTCATGAAATTGGATTTACCTTCGGGCGTCGATATTCAGATTAAGCTGTAATATCGGAGGTGAATTTTTATGGAAAAGGCTATAGTAGGAAGAAAGCTCGGAATGACTCAGGTATTCAGCGATAACGGACTGATGATCCCCGTCACGGTCGTTCTTGCGGGACCCATGACGGTTCTCAGGAAGAAGAGCATGGAAAGAGACGGCTATTCGGCGTTGGTATGCGCATTCGAAGACGTCGCCGAGAAAAAGCTCTCGAAACCCGAGCTCGGAGTTTTCAAGAAAAACAAACAAACTCCCAAGAAGATAATCAAAGAATTCAAATTTTCCAATGTCGATAATTACGAAGTCGGCTCCGAGATAAAATGCGACATCTTTGCCGCAGGCGACATGGTTGATGTAATAGGAACGACCAAGGGACGCGGCTTCTCGGGCGCGATCAAGCGTTGGAACAATCATAGGTTGAAGATGACTCACGGTACAGGTCCCGTTCACAGAGAGCGCGGTTCCACGGGCGCGAACAGTACGCCGAGTAAAGTCATCAAAGGATTGCACATGGCGGGTCATTACGGCAACGAGAGAGTTACGATCCAGAATCTCCGCGTCGTAAAAGTGGATCTCGGCAGAAATGTAATTTTGGTAAAGGGCGGAATCCCCGGAGCCAAGGGCGGACTTGTCACGATAAGACAAGCAGTCAAGCACAGTAAATAGGAGGGTAAGAGACAATGCCAAGCATCAAGATATTCAATCAGTCAGGCACACAGACAGGCACGCTCGACCTTGAAGAAAGCGTATTCGGCGCAGAGTACAACGAAGCCTTGATACATCAGGTAATAGTTGCTCAGCGAAACAACGCTCGTCAGGGAACGAAGTGTACGCTTACCCGAAGAGAAGTACGAGGCGGCGGTATCAAGCCGTGGAGACAGAAGGAAACGGGCAGGGCTCGTCAAGGCTCCATTCGTGCGCCTCAATGGGTAAAGGGCGGCGTCGTATTTGCGCCGAAGCCCAGAGATTTCTCTCAGAAGATAAACAAGCAAATGAAGCGAAACGCTCTCGTAAGCGCGCTTTCGGCAAAGGTAGCGGACGAGGATATGATAGTTCTCGACGCGCTTAAGATAGCCAACGCAAAGACCAAAGAAATGGCAACCGTATTAAAAGCATTCGATCTTGACAAACGCGTACTTGTCGTTACGGGCGAAATAGATACCGCTGTCGTACGCGCTTCCAACAATCTCAAAAACGTAAAAGTTATTCCCGCTTCGGAAATCAACGTATACGATTTGGTTGCCAATGCAAAATGCCTCATCACAGTGGAGGCGGTAGAAAAACTCCGGGAGGCTTATAAGGCATGAACGCACACGATATAATCAGAAAACCGCTCTTGTCGGAAAAGGCTTATTCGGGTATCCCCGAAAAAAGATACGCTTTTATTGTGGATACCAGAGCAAGCAAGACACAGATAAAGAATGCGGTCGAGGAAATTTTCGAAGTAGAGGTTTCCAAAGTAAACATTGTCAACGTTCGCGGAAAATTAAAGAGACAGGGCAGAACACAGGGCTACACCTCTAAGTTCAAGAAAGCTTATGTTCAACTTACTGCGGACAGCAAGTCCATCGAATTCTTCGATAGCTTGCAGTAAGCGAAAGGAGTAGGAAATTATGGCAATAAAAAGATATAAGCCGATGACTCCGGGTACAAGATTCAAAACCGTAAACACCTTCAGCGAGGTTACTACGGAAACTCCCGAAAAGTCATTGTTGGTCAGCCTTAATCACAAGGGCGGCAGAAACAATACAGGCCGCATTACCGTAAGACACAGGGGCGGCGGAAACAGAAGAAAGTACAGGATAATAGATTACAAGCGCGAAAAGACGGATATTCCCGCAAAAGTAGCGACAATCGAATACGATCCCAACAGATCGGCATACATTGCGTTGTTGCACTATGCGGACGGTGAAAAGAGATATATTCTCGCGCCTTTGGGACTTCAGGTGGGCGACACCGTACTCAGTTCCGAAAATGCGGATATCAAGGCGGGCAACTGTTTGCCTTTGAACAATATCCCCGTAGGTACGCTCGTTCACAACATAGAGATGCAACCCGGAAAGGGCGGACAGATCGCAAAGGCTGCGGGCATGGCTGCTCAACTCATGGCAAAAGAAGGCAAGTATGCGACATTGAAATTGCCCAGCGGCGAGATGAGACTTATACTTCTTACTTGCAAGGCGACGGTCGGACAGGTTGGCAATCTCGATTACGAACTTGTTTCGCTCGGTAAAGCGGGCAGAAAGCGTCACATGGGTATCAAACCTACCGTCAGAGGTGTCGTTATGAATCCTTGCGATCACCCTCACGGCGGCGGCGAAGGAAAATCTCCTATCGGCAGACCTTCTCCCGTAAGTCCTTGGGGACAGCCCGCACTCGGATACAAGACGAGAAGCAAGCATAAGAACAGCAGTAAATTTATTGTTAAGAGAATTAACTGAGGTGAAAGATGAGCAGAAGTACAAAGAAAGCGCCTTTCGTTGAAGAAAGGTTATATAACAGAGTAAAAGCGCAACTCGAATCGACCGAGAAAAAGGCGATCAAGACCTGGTCGAGGTCCTCGACGATATATCCCGAGTTCGTGGGCTTTACCATTGCGGTTCATGACGGACGTAAGCACGTTCCCGTATATTGCACCGAAGAAATGGTGGGTCACAAACTCGGCGAGTTTGCTCCGACGCGTACCTTCAAGGGACACTCGGGCGAGAAAACCACTAAGGGCAAATAGGAGATAAATTATGGCAACCAGAATGAAGAACAAGGCACAAAACATTGCCGAAAACAGGGATACAAGACCTCGGGCAGTAGCCAGATATGTCAGAATTTCTCCGTATAAAGTCAGAGCGGTTTTGGATTTGGTACGAGGAAAAGACGTAAACGAGGCTCTTGCGATATTGGAAACGACGCCGAAGTCGTCAAGCGAAGTCGTCGAAAAGCTCGTCAAGTCCGCTGTGGCAAATGCCGAGCACAATATGGATTTGGCAAGAATGAATCTCTATATTGCCGAGATTTATGCCGACGGCGGTCCCATCCTTAAAAGAGTTATGCCGAGAGCAAAAGGAAGGGCGTACAGAATCAACAAGAGAACCAGCCACATAACGGTAATTCTCGACGAAAAGAAGGAGGACAGATAATTATGGGTCAGAAAGTTAATCCTCACGGATTGAGAGTGGGCGTCATAAAAGGCTGGGACACTCAATGGTATGCAAACAAGAAGGATTTCGGCAAATTCTTGTTGGAAGACGATAAGTTAAGAAAATATATCAAGACAAAATACGGCGCATTCGGAATTTCGCACACTTGTATCGAGAGAGCGCAGGATAAGGTAATAATCAATATCTATACCTCTCGTCCCGGCATGATCATCGGAGTCAAGGGCGCGGGCGTCGAACAGATGAAGAAAGAATTGTCCAAGATAGCTCCCGATAAGAGCATTCATATCAACGTTTTGGAAGTAAAACGTCCCGATATGGACGCGCAACTTGTCGCGGAGTCGATAGCGGCTCAAATCGAAAAGCGTGCTTCCTTCAGAAGAAGTATGAAGCAGGCGATGGGAAGAGTCATGAGAAGCGGCGCAAAGGGAGTCAAGATAATGGTTTCGGGCAGATTGGACGGCGCGGAAATCGCAAGAAGCGAGCATTATCAAGAGGGAAGTATTCCTCTTCAGACTTTGAGAGCCGACATCGATTATGCACTTGCCGAAGCAAAAACGACGTTTGGTATAATCGGAATAAAGGTATGGATCTACAAAGGAGAGGTTTTACCTCAACCCAAGCATACCGAAGGAGGAGAGCAGTAATATGTTAATGCCCAAGAGAGTAAAAAGACGTCGTGTTCAAAGAGGTCGAATGAAGGGCAAGGCAACCAAAGGAAATATGATCGCTTACGGCGATTATGGTTTGGTGGCTTTGGAGCCCGGTTGGATAATCTCCAATCAGATAGAAGCAGCTCGTATTGCGATGACGCGTTACATCAAGCGTGGCGGACAGGTATGGATCGATATCTTCCCTCACAAGCCCGTAACAAAGAAACCCGCAGAGACGAGAATGGGATCGGGAAAAGGATCTCCCGAATATTGGGTAGCCGTAGTAAAGCCCGGCAGAGTACTTTTCGAAATGAAGGGTATTCCCGAAGAGACGGCACGAGAAGCGCTCCGACTTGCATCGCACAAGTTGCCCATAAAATGCAAGTTCGTCAAGAAAGAGGATTTATCGGACGCCGACGCAGTGCCTCAGGAGGTAAACAATGAAGACTAAGTTTCATGAGATGAAAGATGAGGAATTGCAACTTAAGTTGACCGAGCTTAAATCGGAATTGTTTAACTTAAGATTCTCGCACGCAACGGGACAACTTACGAACCCCATGCAGATGGTAAATTGCAAACGCGATATTGCCAGAATAAAGACCGTAATGCGTGAGCGGGAACTTGCCAAAAAGGCGTAAAGGAGAACGGCAATGGAAGAAAAATTGCAAAGAAACATGAGAAAGGAAAGAGTCGGTATCGTAATGAGCGATAAAATGGATAAGACCGTCGTCGTTCACGTGCGCGATAAGGCAAAACATCCTTTGTATAAAAAGACCATCAACAAGACCTTGAAAATCAAGGCACATGATGAAAATAACGAATGCGGCGTAGGCGACATAGTTTTGGTTGCCGAGACCAGACATCTGTCCAAGGACAAATGCTGGAGAGTCGTAAAGATTATGGAAAAGGCTAAATAAGGAGTAAGAACTATGATACAACCCCAATCGTATTTGAAGGCAGCCGATAACAGCGGCGCCAAAGAGCTTATGTGCATCAGAGTTCTCGGCGGTTCATTCAGAAGATGCGGAAACATCGGCGACGTAATCGTAGCATCGGTAAAAAGCGCATCTCCGGGCGGAGCCGTCAAGAAGGGTGACGTCGTAAAGGCGGTTATCGTAAGGACTCATTCCGGAATCAACCGACCCGACGGATCGCACATTCGTTTTGACGACAATGCGGCAGTCATAATAGACAGTCAGAAACAACCCAGAGGTACCCGTATCTTTGGACCCATAGCAAGAGAGCTTCGAGAAAAGGATTACATGAAGATCATATCCTTGGCTCCCGAGGTAATTTAAGGAGGATATTATGAGTATGAATGTAAAGAAAGGCGATAATGTACTTGTAATAGCCGGCAAAGACAAGGGAAGCACGGGAAAAGTTCTCGAAGCGGATCCCAAAAATTCCAAAGTACGAGTAGAAAAAGTAAATATAATTTCCAAACATAAGAAGGCAAGGTCGGCGCAGGACACAGGCGGAATTATGAAGCAAGAGGGAGCATTGGACGTGAGCAACGTTCAGATCATTTGCCCCGAATGCAACAAGGCGACTCGCGTAGGTCATGTCGAGGTCAACGGAAAGAAGATCCGCAAGTGTATGAAATGCGGCGCATCATTGGACGTAAAGGCAGATTCCAAGAAAGCAAAGAAAGAGTCCAAGGCAAGAAAATCCAGAAAGACAGAGGATAAATAAGGGAGGTTATGATGGCAGAAAATAAGACAAATCCCGAACGCAACAGGCTTCGAAAACGCTATCAAAGCGAAATAGTGCCTGCGCTCATGAGCGAACGCGGATATAAGAATATAATGCAAGTTCCCAAGCTCGAAAAAATTATCCTCAATATGCGTCTCGGCGACATAAAGGACAATTCCAAGAGCATACAAAATGCGGTAAACGAATTGGAAGCGATCAGCGGACAAAAGAGCATTCTCACCAAGGCAAAGAAATCCGTCTCCAACTTCAAGTTGAGAGAGGGACAGCCCATCGGAGTCAAAGTCACCTTAAGAGGCGACAGAATGTATGAATTTTTCGACAAACTCGTATCGATCGCATTGCCCCGTGTCCGTGACTTCCGAGGTATCTCGGGAAAGTCCTTTGACGGCAGAGGAAATTATTCGGTCGGAATCAAAGAACAAATAATATTCCCCGAGATTGCTTACGAAACCGTAGAAAAGGTTCGCGGTTTCGATGTAATTATCGTTACAACAGCGCAGTCCGATGACGAAGCGAAATCACTTCTCGTTAAGCTTGGAATGCCTTTCAGGAACTGACGGGAAATAAGGAGAATAATTTAAAATGGCAAAAAAATCATTGATAAATAAACAGCAGAGACCTCAGAAGTTCTCTACGAGAGAGTACACTCGTTGTACGATTTGCGGTCGTCCTCATGCAGTCCTCAGAAAGTACGGTATATGCAGGATTTGCTTCAGAGAAAAGGCCCATAGGGGAGAAATTCCCGGCGTCAAGAAGTCGAGCTGGTAAGGAGGTAAGGTAATGGTAGTTACAGATCCTATTGCAGATTTATTGACAAGAATAAGGAATGCTTTGACTGCAAAGCATGAGACAGTAGATGTACCCGCTTCCAAAATGAAGATGTCCATTGCGGAAATTTTGGTTAACGAAGGTTATCTGAAATCCGCGGAACTTGTTGAAGAAGACGGAAGAAAGACTATAAAAATCACTTTGAAATACGGCAAAAACAATCAGAAAGTCATAACCACTTTGAAACGTATTTCCAAACCCGGTCTGAGAGTCTATTGTAAGTATGAGGAACTTCCCAAGGTGCTTAACGGATTGGGTATAGCGATAATCTCTACTTCCAAGGGCATAATGACGGATAAGAGAGCAAGAGCCGAAAAGGTCGGCGGCGAAGTACTCGCCTTTGTATGGTAAGGAGGATCGGATTATGTCGAGAATAGGAAGATTACCCATAACCATTCCCGCGGGCGTTACCGTGGAAGAGAAGGACAGAGTCGTTACCGTAAAGGGACCCAAAGGACAGCTCTCTCAGAAAATAGCGGACAGAAATATCGAAGTCAAGATCGAAGCCGGTCAGGTACATGTAATAAGACACAACGAAGAGAAATCGGTAAAGAGCAAGCACGGTTTGTATCGTATGCTTATAGCGAACATGATAGACGGTGTCGTAAAACCTTTTACCAAGTCTCTTGTAATAAACGGCGTCGGTTACAAGGCGCAAGTCAGCGGACAGAAACTTACTCTCAATATAGGTTACAGCCATCCCGTTGAATATGTGGCTCCCGAAGGGATCAAACTCGAATGTCCCGATATTACTCAGATAAACGTAACGGGAATATCCAAAGAGCTTGTAGGACAGGTTGCCGCAACCATAAGATCCAAGAGGCCCGTAGAGCCTTATCATGCTTATGGTATAAGATATGCCGACGAGGTTGTCATCCGTAAGGAAGGCAAGACCGCAGGTAAATAGGAGAAGAGATTATGATAACGAAGCAGAACAAAAACGAAATAAGACAAAAGAGACATTTACGTATCCGTTCTCATATATCCGGAACGCCTTCTCGTCCTCGTCTTTGCGTTTACAGAAGTACAAATCATATCTATGCGCAGATCATCGACGATGTTGCCGCAAAGACTTTAGTGTCATACTCCGATATTGCGCGTGATTTTGACGGCAAGGATCTTTCCAAGACAGAGGCGGCAGTCAAAGTCGGTAAGGTTATAGCCGAAAGAGCGAAGGCAGCCGGAATAGAAGTAGTTGTTTTTGACCGAGGCGGATATCTTTACACCGGAAGAGTCAAGGCTTTGGCTGACGGCGCAAGAGAAGCAGGATTGCAGTTTTAGGAGGTTACCATGGCAAGAAGGGAAAGAGAAGAAATAAATAAAGTGGACGACGGCATAAAAACCAAGCTTGTCGCAGTCAACCGTATAACCAAGGTTGTCAAGGGCGGACGCAATATGCGTTTTTCCGCGCTTATAGTAGCAGGTGACGGAAACGGCAAAGTCGGTATCGGTACCGGAAAAGCCGCAGAAGTTCCCGAGGCAATCAAGAAAGCGGAACAGAGCGCAAGAAGAGCCATGACTCAAATAGCAATCAACGAAAGTACGATTCCTCACGAAATCGTAGGCAAATTCGGAAAGAGCGTTGTTATTATGATGCCTGCTCCCGAAGGACGCGGAGTTATCGCGGGCGGAAGCGTGCGTGCGGTAGTAGAACTTGCGGGAATAAAGAATATAACCACAAAGACTTACGGTTCCCGTAATCCCATTAATACCGTAAAAGCCACATTCGAGGCTCTCAAGAGTCTCAGATCCCCCGAACAGATCGCCGCTCTTCGAGACAAGACTTTAGAGGAAATTTTGGGAGAATAAACAATGGCAGATAAGAAACTCAAAATAACTCTTGTAAAGAGTACAATCGGAAGATTGGTAAAACAGCAAAAAACAGTACAAGCGTTGGGACTTAAAAAGATAGGCTCCAGCGTGATACACAACGATACACCCGCTATCAGAGGTATGATATTCGTTGTAAAACATCTTGTTACCGTGGAGGAAGTATAATATGAAAATGCACACCTTATCGCCTGCACCCAATTCCCGAACAAGTCAGAAAAGACTCGGCAGAGGTATCGGATCCGGACTCGGAAAGACATCTGCAAAGGGTCACAAAGGACAATGGGCGCGAAGCGGCGGCGGAGTACGGGTAGGTTTCGAAGGCGGTCAGATGCCTTTGAGCAGAAGATTGCCCAAACGCGGTTTTGACAACGCATGGAAGAAGACGTATACGATAGTCAATCTCGGTGATCTCGAAGGTTTCGAGGACGGTACTGAAATTACCGCCGAGTTGCTTTATAACTGCGGCATTATTCGTAAGATCGAGGAGTTCGGTCTTAAGGTGCTTGGTGACGGCGAATTTACCAAGAAGCTCAACATAAAAGCAAATAAGTTTTCCAAAACAGCTATCGAAAAGATCGAAAAGTGCGGTGGCAAAGCTGAGGTGCTCTGATGTTACAAACGATTAAAAACGCATTCAAAAATAAAGAAGTAAGAAACAAGATTTTAATTACGCTTGCGTTGCTCTTTGTATACAGATTGGGTTGTTGGTTGCCCGTTCCCGGCATCGATGTTGCCGTGTTCAGTCAAGCGGTCGGTACCGATCAAACAACTTTATTCGGTTTAATGTCGGCTATATCCGGTAACGCATTGAGCAATGCTGCGTTTTTGGCAATCGGCATATCGCCTTACATCAACGCGTCGATTATTATTCAGTTGTTGACGGTCGCCATTCCCGCATTGGAAAGACTTTCCAAGCAGGGTGACGAAGGCAGAAAAAAGCTTACGCAGATAACCAGATACTTCACATTATTCTTAGCGCTTGCGCAAGCGATAGGAATCGTTGTAAGTATGTCGAGTTCCATAGATGTGGGAACTTTCGGTTCTATAAATCTTCCCGTATGGCTTATGGGCTGTTTCATAGTAATAATGCTTACCGCAGGCTCGATGTTGACCATGTGGCTCGGAGAACTTATCACCGAACTCGGAGTGGGAAACGGTATCAGTTTGCTCATCTTCGTAGGTATTATTTCCACAGCGGGACAATCCATAAGAGCGACCATCGAAGGAATTTCGAGCGACAATAACAACTTATGGTATTTGTTGGGATTCCTTGCGCTTGTCATCGTTATATTTACATTGATAATTGTAGTGGATCTTGCCGAGCGTCGCGTTCCCATTCAGTATGCAAAGCAGATCAAGGGACGCAAACAGTACGGCGGACAAAGCACAAACATTCCCATCAAGTTAAATGCAAGCGGTGTTTTGCCCATAATCTTTGCGACGGCTCTTGTAACATTCCCGCAGATGATAGCGCAACTTGTTGCGCCTAACTCGGGCTTCTACAGATGGTACGTCACTTGGATAGGAACGGGCACTCCGATTTACAGCGTAGTTGTTGCTCTTTTGATTTTGTTTTTCAGTTATTTCTATGCGGTGATACAATTCAATCCCGACGAAGTGGCAAGGAACATACAGCAATACGGCGGATTCATTCCGGGTATCAGACCGGGAAGACCGACGGCGGAGTATTTGAAAAAGGTATCCAACAGACTTACGCTTTTCGGAGCGATATATCTTGCCTTCCTCGCGGTGATACCTTCACTTATATTCTCGATTTTGTTCAGAGAGAATGCTTCGATGTTGCTCAACGCATTCACCGCAACAGGTATGATGATCGTCGTTTCTGTTGCAATGGAATTTGACAAACAACTCGAGGCGCAATTAATGATGAAACATTATAAGGGCTTCTTAAAATAATGAACGTGATAATGTTGGGACCTCCCGGTTCGGGTAAGGGCACGCAGAGCGTGTTCATCGCTCGGAAGATGGGGCTTACGCCTCTCTCTACGGGAGCTATATTCCGAAAAAACATTGCGGAAAAAACAGAGTTGGGAAAGCTTGCCGAGTCTTATATAGCCGATGGCAAGCTTGTTCCCGACGAGGTTACGGTAAATCTTGTAAAAGATTCCGTAAAAGGAACGGACGGCGTTATATTGGACGGTTTTCCCAGAACGGTCGCTCAAGCCGAGGCATTGGAAACCTTTCTTAAGGTTGACAAAGTCGTCTACCTTGACGTAGAATTCGACGCTCTTCTTAAAAGACTTACGGGAAGGAGAGAATGTCGCAAATGCGGAGCGCCCACTCATATTTCTTTGGGATTTACGTCTTGTCCTCAATGCGGCGGCGAGTTGATACAGCGCGCCGACGATACCGAAGAGGTCATAACGAAACGCTTTACCGAGTACGAGAAAGCAACGAGTCCGCTCGTGGAATTTTACTCAAAGAAAGGTAATCTTGTCAGGATAGAAGCGAAAGGCTCTATCGAAGAGATCACCGAAAAGATTTTCGAGGCGTTGGAAAAATGATCACGACCAAGACTCCTTCCGAGATAATAAAAATGAGGGATGCGGGCGCAGTTGTAAGAGATACTCTTTTGATGATAGAGGAGTATATAAAACCCGGCGTCACGACAAAAGAACTCGATATGAAGATCGAGGAATTTATAAGAAAAGCAGGAGCCGTTCCTTCTTTCAAAAACTATAACGGCTTTCCCGCTTCGTCATGTATCTCTATAGACGAGGTTGTCGTACACGGCATTCCCTCGGACAGAGAACTCAAAAGCGGGGAAATAGTCAGTGTCGATGTAGGGGCGATTTTGAAAGGTTTTCACGGAGACGCTGCCAGAACTTTCGAGGTAGGCGAGGTCGACGAAGATAAACGCAAACTTATCGAAGTCACAAAGCAGTCTTTTTTCGAAGGAATCAGGCAGGCGCGTGACGGCAGACGACTCGGCGACATAGGTCATGCGATACAAGAGTATTGCGAAAGCCGCGGTTACGGCGTCGTTCGCGAAATGGCGGGACACGGAATAGGTAGGCACATGCACGAAGATCCGATAATTCCCAATTATGGTGTGGCGGGCATGGGAGTACCTATCAAAAAGGGTTACACATTGGCAATAGAGCCGATGATAACATTGGGCAACCCTGCTATTCGAATCAACAGATACGATGGTTGGACTTGCTCCACCGCAGACGGGAAACCGAGCGCTCATTATGAAAACACGATACTGATTACAGGAGACGAACCCGAAATTCTTACGTTGTAAAAAAAGAGTTTACATTTTTTCGGATTTGTGGTATAATTCACTTTATGTGCGAAAAAAACGATAAAATCAAAGTCGGGAATATAGTGGTCAGTCTCAAGGGGCACGACACGGGGCGAAGATACCTTGTAGTCTGCGAGACCGATGAAAACTTTGTTCTCGTATGCGACGGAGAATATCGCAAACTCGACAATCCCAAACAAAAGAGAAAGAAGCATCTTAAATTCGATTCGGAAAGTCCGATAGAGTGTAACGACGCTTTGAACGACAGTATTTTACGCAAATTATTGAAAAAATAAAAAGGAGGAATATATGCCCAGAGAAGACAATATCGAAGCCGAAGGCGTCGTTGTAGAGTGTTTGAGAAATGCAACCTTTAAGGTCAAACTCAGCAATGGTCATATAGTGACTTGTACGATTTCGGGTAAAATCAGGATGCACTACATCAAGATTTTGGAGGGCGATACCGTAAAGATAGAGATGTCGCCTTACGATATTACGAAAGGACGTATAACCTACCGAAATAAAAACTAAGAGAAATCAAAGGAGAGGCTAACAATGAAAGTCAGAACTTCCGTAAAGCCCATGTGCAACAACTGCAAAGTAATCAAGCGTCATGGCAAGGTAATGGTAATTTGTTCGAAATATCCCAATCACAAACAACGACAGGGTTAATTCCGACCTTTATATTTGCGATACTCTTTTTCACCCGACGGAATTTGTTCGGATGTGAATGAAGAAGCATGCCGTCGCCTCGCGGTGAGGCAAGGCGTTTTATGGCGCAAAAGTCGGCAATAATCGAGATCTCATCGGAAAAATCAACATTCCGGGTTTTTCCGACGGCTCTTGTTTAGATAGACAAAAAAAGATTTTAAATCAAGGAGAAACAATCAAGTGGCAAGAATAGCTGGTATTGATTTGCCCAGAGAAAAGCGCGTAGAGATAGGCTTGACTTATATCTATGGAATAGGCAGACCTGCGGCAAACAAGATTTTGCAGGCTACCGGTGTAGATCCCGACATTCGAGTTAAGGATTTGAGCGAGGATCAGGTAAATGCAATCAGAACATATATTGAGCACAATTATCAGGTAGAAGGCGATTTACACAGAGAGATCGCACTCAATATAAAGAGATTAATGGAAATCGGTTGTTATCGTGGAGTCAGACATCGTAAGGGATTGCCCGTAAGAGGTCAAAGCACGAAACAGAACGCAAGGACAAGAAAGGGTCCCAAGCGAACTGTCGGCAGATCAAAGAAGAAGTAGGAGATAGACGATTATGGCAGTTAAAAAGACAACCACTAAAAAAAGCAGAGTAACAAAAAATATCGACAAGGGACAGGTTCATATTCATGCGTCCTTTAATAATACGATAGTAACGGTAACCGATGAGCAAGGCAATGCGATCTCGGCATGCAGCGCGGGAGCATTGGGCTTCAGAGGTTCCAGAAAATCCACTCCTTTTGCGGCGCAGCAAGCAAGCGAAAAGGCATGCGCGGCAGCCAAAGAACATGGCATCAGGAGCGTAGAGGTTTTCGTTAAAGGTCCCGGTTCCGGAAGAGAGTCGGCGATTCGTGCATTGGAAGTAGTAGGTATTTCGGTTACGGCTATAACCGATGTATCGCCCATACCTCATAACGGATGCAGACCTCCCAAGAGAAGAAGGGTATAAGGAGAGTTATTATGGCAAAATACACAGGTGCAGATTGCAGACAATGCAGAAGAGAAGGTCAGAAGTTATTCTTAAAAGGCGAGAGATGCACGGGTAAGAAATGCGCTATCGAACGCCGCCCCGTTCCTCCCGGACAGCACGGAGTAAGCAAAAAGAAGGGTTCCGAATACAGCGTTCAGCTCAGAGAGAAGCAGAAGGCAAAGCGCACATACGGTTTGCTTGAAAAGCAGTTCCATGAGTATTATGTAGAAGCGGAGCGCATGAAGGGCGTTACAGGTGAGAATATGCTTTTCTTGCTTGAGAAGAGACTCGACAATGTAATATACAGAATGGGCATAGGCACATCGAGGGCTCAGGCTCGACAGATAGTAAACCATGGACACATCACGGTAAACGGCAGAGTTGTAAACATACCCGGTTACGAGACAAAGCCCGGTGACGAAATCTCGATTAAAGAATCGAGAACGGACAACGGTTTGTTCAAAGAACTCCGCGGAGCAAGGATCGTAATGCCCAAATGGTTGGAATTCAATACAGACACTTTCAAAGGCAGAATCATTGAGAATCCTACAAGAGAGGATATAGACTTGAATATTAACGAACAGCTTATAGTAGAGCTGTACAGCAAGTAATCCGAAATTAAGGAGACGTTAAAATAAAATGATGATGGAAATTGAAAAGCCTACCGTTTCTATAGAGGAATCGCCCGACTTAAAGACAGGAAAGTTTATAGTCGAGCCCTTGGAACGAGGCTACGGTATAACGCTTGGTAACGCATTAAGAAGAGTTTTGTTATCGGCGCTTCCCGGTATTGCGGTAGTGGGAATAATGATTGAAGGAGTTCAGCATGAATTCAGCACTATTCGCGGCATCAAAGAGGACGTAGCGGACATAATACTTAATTTGAAGGGGTTAAACCTTAAGGCAAATTACAATATTGCAAACGTTACCAAAACTTTGAAAATAGAACGTTCTACCCCCGGTATCGTTACCGCGGCGGATATATTGCCCGATCCGGAAGTGGAAATTCTCAATCCCGAGTTGTATATATGCACCATGGACGAAGGCGCAGTACTCAACATGGAACTTACGGTGGCGTTTGGCAGAGGATATGTTGCGGCTGTTCACAATAAGGATGAATCGAAGCCCATAGGATATATACCCATCGATTCGATATTCACTCCCGTAAAAAGCGCAAGTTACTCGGTCGAAAGCACACGTGTCGGACAACGTATAGACTTTGACAAGCTTACGGTAGATGTAAAGACAGACGGCTCCATGTCGGCAAGGGACGTATTGAGTCTTGCCGCAAAGGCGATCGAGGACCATATAAAGTTGTTTGTCGATCTTTCCGACACTATTTCCGGCATAGATATTCTTATCAACAGAGAGGAAGACAAGCACCAGAAGGTACTTGAAATTTCCATAGAGGATATGGATTTGTCGGTAAGAAGTCGAAACTGTCTGAAACGTGCGGGTATAAATACCATGCAGGATCTTATCAAGCGTTCCGAGGATGATATGTTGAAGGTTCGAAACCTCGGCCGTAAATCGCTTGAAGAGGTTATAGCAAAGCTGCAGAGCTATGGCTTTGACCTTAAGCGCAATGATGAATAAGGAGTAATTACAATGGAACAGAGAAAATTAGGTAAGCCTACCGACCAAAGAATGGCGCTCATTCGCAATCAAGCGACTCAGTTGTTATGGTATGGCAAGATAGAGACTACCTTAGAGAGAGCAAAGGAAGTCAGCCGCATGGCTGAAAAAATAATCACCAAGGCGATAAATTCTTATCTCGACGTTGACAAGAAAGTCGTTGAGCGTACCGTTAACGACAAGAAGAGCAAGAATTTCGGCAAGTCGATCAAGTTGGAAATCGTTAACGACGGTCCCAAAAAGCTTGCTGCCCGCAGATCTATTATGAGACTTCTCAACGAGGTTACCGAAGAACGCAAGGAAAAAGAAACAAAACAGTCCTATCGCGAAAGAACGGAACATATCAAACATCCTTTGGTAGAGAAGATTTTCAACGAGTATGCGCCCAAGTACGACAACAGAGCCAAGGAAACCGGCAATTTCGGCGGTTATACCCGAGTTCTTAAGTTGGGACCCAGAAGAGGCGACAATGCCGAACTCGCTCTTATCGAGTTGGTTTGATTTATTCGAAACATTCTTAAAAAAATATATCCTTATGTGTCAGGTTACCATAAGGATATTTTTTATCACGAAACAAAAGAAAGGAGACAACGCCTTTGTATAAGCGTGTCTCCTTTTGTTTGTCGTTTTAACTCGACGGATCAGATACCCGAGAGCAGAACTTTAAGTTCGTCGGCGCTCTTGAGTCCCACGGTCTTGTCTACTTGTTGTCCGTTCTTGAAGAAAATGAGAGTGGGGATGCTCATAACTCCGAACTGTTTGCATAATTCGGGCTGTTCGTCCACATTGACTTTGCAAATTTTGACTTCATCTCCGAGTTCGGCTTGAAGTTGCTCCAAAATAGGCGCTTGCGCGCGGCAAGGTCCGCACCAAGTCGCCCAAAAATCGACAATTACAGGTACGGAAGCAGAAGTTATTTCCGACTCGAAATCATTAGAGGTAAGTTCTTTCATAATTTTATATCTCCTTATTACAGTTTATCCCCAAAACGGGAATTTAATTTATTTTGCAAGAGCAAGAATGGCTTCCTTATATATTTTGAAAGCCTTCATGAAATTCTCGACCGAGGAGCATTCGTCTATATTATGGATATTTGTTTCCATATCCGAGAAAGTGGGACCGAAGGCGATCGCGTTGGGCAGTTCTCGGGCATAAGTACCGCCGCCGCAGACGAGACATTCGGGTTTTTCTCCCGTGCATTTTTGATACACGGAAAGCAGAGTCTTGACAAGCAAACTGTCCTCGGGGATATACAGGTTGGGTGCATATTTTGCGATTGAAACTTTTGCGTCAAGAGCCTTTTCGACAGTGGCTATTATGTTTTTGTAGTCCGCGCACAAAGGCAGTCTCATATCAAGAGTGAAGCGCAGTTTTCCGTCCTTGAGTTCTATAATTCCCATGCTCATGGTAAGGTCTCCGCTCTTGTCGTCTTTGCAATAAAGTCCCAAAGCCCGAAGCGCATCGGGAGTACAAATGTATTTATTCATAAGAGCCACGGTGGGACTTCCCATTGGTTCGAGTAAATGAAACAACTTCCATATTGCGTTGTCGGCTTTATGAGGTTCCATTGCGTGACCCGAAACGCCTTTTGTCTCTATCGTCAAGTCACCGTTTGCGGTTATGGAATAGTCCTTTATTTCATGCGAGTGAGATATTATCGCAGAGGCAAACTCGGGAGAGGAAAAGACCTCGGCGGTGGAACCGTTAAGTTTTTTTGCAAACTCCGAGCCGTTTTTTATAGTGACGCTTGCTCTTTCGGGGACTACGTTATAACTTTCGCCGCCCGAAATACTTTTGACGGAATCCGCAAATGCGGGATCGGGAGTCAACGAAACATCTATGTGCAAAATTCCCTTTTCGCTGTTGATAAGAGGGAAATCCGAGTCGGGGACAAAGCAAAGCGAGGGGATCTCTCCGTGTTTGGAGTAGTATTTGATACATTCACTGCCGTGTTCTTCGTTGCAACCCGCGATGATACGCACGCGTTTATTGAGTTTAATTCCGCTTTCTTTTATTTCCTTCAATGCGTTGAGACACATGACGACCGAGCCTTTATCATCGACGACGCCGCGTCCGTAGAGCATGCCGTCAACATTGGTAAGTTTATACGGAGGATAAGTCCAACCCGTTCCCGCGGGTACCACATCAAGGTGGCACAGTATCGCAATCATCTCTTTGCCTTCGCCGTATTCGCAGTATCCGCAATAGCCTTGCAGATCTTCTGTCTTAAAGCCGTATTCTTTTCCTTTTGCAAGGAACCAATCCAAGGCGCGGCGACATTCTTTTCCGAAAGGAGCGTCAGGCGCCGCTTCGCCCAATACGCTGGGTATAGAAATTATTTCAGCTAAATCTTCGAACATATTTATACCTCGTGCAAAAAATTTTCTCTTAAATAATTATACCTTTATTGAGGCGGCTTGTCAATCCTATAATCGTTTTTAATGGAGATTTTCGCATTAATTATTTTTATTTGACTTCGGAGAAAAAGTTTGATAAGATATATTGAGAAAAATTTTTTTAGAGGGATATAAATGAAAAAGTTTTATTCGTTGACGCTCGGTATTTTACTTATTTGCTTTTGTTTTTGCTTTTCGGCTTGCGCTCATGACCATACTTTTGAGGAGAAGTGGAGTTATGACTCCGATTATCATTGGCATGCCTCAACTTGCGGGCACGAAGTCAAAAACAATTTGGAAAGACATACTTTCGACTCTGCCAACAAATGCGCCGTTTGCGGTTTCGTCATTACCGATGAATATACAAAAGGACTGCTTTTCAGCATCAACAGAGCCACCCATAGTTATACCGTGGAAAAAGGTTCGGCAACCTCGGTTAAAATCGTAATTCCCGCAGTTTACGAAGGCCGGCCCGTCCTCAGAATCGCGCAACGAGCATTCCGCGACAGCAGAATTACCACCGTTATTATTCCCGACAGTATCAAGGAAATAGGTAAGGACGCTTTCCGCGATTGCAAGATTCTTGTCGATATCAAAATAGCGAAAGGTATCGAAATAATAGGAGAAGACGCTTTTACAGGCTGCATTAGCCTGAATACCATCGTTTTCGAAGAGACCGAAGGCTGGAGCGTGGACGGAGAAGCGATTTCCTCGGAAGACCTGTCCAATCCCGAAAGAGCCGCCGAACTTTTAACAACCAAGACCGGCGAGTGGACACGGACAGCATAAAGCCGGCGGGGCAGCCCCCGCGACGCTTTTAATGTCAAGAGCATTATTTACTAGATATTAGTACAATCTTTGGACGCGGAAATCAACTTTGAATTAGCAATCACCTATCTCGCGACTATGGGTGCAGCGCCGCGCTGCCTTGGCTCCCTTTGTTTGGAATGCATAATATAAATCCGACCTTTTTTTCCTCGTCAAAAAGTTTACCTTTTTGACGAAAGAGGAGCAATCGTCCGCAAAAAGAGCCTTTTGGCGTTTACCGCCGAAAGCGATATAAAAGGACGCATTGCGACGCGGATAAGGGGAGCTGTCTGCTTTGCAGACTGAGGGGATTATGATCAATCCGACCTTATAGATAAAATCGAAAATATATA
>CANPVN010000023.1 GCA_947581755.1 uncultured Clostridia bacterium
AAGACCGCAAGCATATGCAGAGACGCATACGGCTCCGTACTGTTTATCGATGAAGCATACTCGCTTTACAGGGGAGACGAAAGCGGACGAGATTTCGGACAGGAAGCTCTGGATACTTTGATCGCGGAAATGGAAAACCACAGAAGCGATTTTGTCGTCATCATGGCAGGCTATACCGATGAAATGGATTTGCTCATGAAAGGCAATTCAGGACTCGCCAGCCGAATGCCGTATACGATAGAGTTTCCGAATTTCGACCGCAATCAGTTGTACGACATTTACGAACGTATGATCAACAATAAGTTCAAGCACGACGATGAGCTGTTGAAAGTCGCCAAGAACTATTTTTTGGCGTTGCCCGACCACATAATAAATGCAAAAGAATTTGCTAATGCAAGGTTTGTTCGTAATTTGTTTGAACGAACCTGGGCAAAGGCGGCTTTGAGGTGCGAGCTAAATAAAAGCGACGAGGTTGTTTTGACCAAAGATGATTTCGAAGCGGCTACCAAGGACAAAGAATTCGCATTTGACAAACAGAAGAAAGCAAAAATCGGATTTTAGTTTAGGAGGATATTTTTTATGATCGATGAGGACATGATGAAACAAGCAAGAAGAGTCTTTAAGACGGCTTGCTCGGTTTTTGACGAGAAGAATTTTGCCTACGAAAAAGATGAAGATGAACTTTCCATTTCCTGTACCATGAAAGGCGACGATCTTCCTGTGAATATCAATATACAAATTCAACCGCGATCATATTCCGTGGTCGTATATTCGGCAATGCCATATCGAATCCTGCCGGATGCGAAAGAAAAAATTGCGGTGGCGGTCAGCGTTGTTAACTGGGATCTGCCCGACGGAAACTTCGATTATGATTACAAGGATGAAAGTATCATGTTCAGAACGTCCCTTTGTTACAAGGACAGCTTGATAAGCAAAGAGGCTTTCGATTATATGATACAAATAGTTTGTCTAAGTGCGGATGAGTATAATGACAAGTTCTTGTTGATAGCAAAGAGCGACATGACTCTTGACCAAATTGTAGAATTTTTCGATTAAAGGAGACAACAAAATATGTCTGAAAATATGAATAATGATGAGCAGAATGTCTTTGAACTTCTCTGTTCTTACATGGATGAAAATGATATTAAGTATGACAGGAAAGATGAGGACAATGCGGTATTCTTGGGAGTCAACGGCGACGATCTCCCCATGGGTTTTGGCATCAGAGTCATCGATGGGGCGGAAATAATAAAGATATACTCGCCGCTCCCGATCGTGTTCAAAGATGACAAGAAAGTCGACGGGGCTCTGGCTACGTGTTTTATAAACTTCAAATTGGCGTTCGGCAGTTTTCAATTCAATTACAAGGACGGCACGGTCTTGTTTGTAATGTCAAATAGCTACGCGGGCAGTTTGTTGTCCAAGTCCATTTTTCATTATATTATCGGTGCGGCTATTTCTGTCGTCGATCGTTACAACGATAGGTTAGCTGAGATCGCAAACGGCGATATGTCTCTGGAAGAGTTCGTAAAGTCCTGTTCCGAAGATTGACGCGGGCCACGCATATACAAAAGTTGTAAACAATACAAGAATCTCATAATATTGTCGCAAAACTTGTCTTTTCAAATAACTGAGAATTTTGACAGACAGTTTTGCGTCTTTTATACTTAAAGAGTAAAGTTTGCGCGGGATACGCGCGAACAGCCATTAAGGAGGTATAAAAAATGGCGGATAACAATTTCGGCAAAAGCAGGAAAGTCGATATGGTCATCTGTATCGACGGCACGGGCAGCATGACGCCCTGCATCGAGACGGTAAAGGCGAAAGCCATCATGTTCAAAGATGAGTTTGCCAACGCAATGACTGCGCTTGGAAGTTCTGTAGACTCCATGCGAGTCAAGATCATCGTGTTCCGTGACTACAAAAGTGACGGACAGCAGGCAATGGAGCAAAGCCCGTTCTTCGAATTGCCCGGCGATAATCCGGAATTTGAGAAATATCTTGCGGACATACAGGCAAACGGTGGTGGCGATAATCCCGAAAACGGTCTTGAAGCTCTGTACTACGCAATGAAGTCTGACTTCACGACGGGGGAAAAAGACAGACAGGTCATTGTCTTGTTTACGGATGATGACGCGCTTGATCTCAAAGAAAGAGCCGCAGAACCCGGATATCCTGCCGATATGGTAGACATGACAGAACTCATCACAGCCTGGACATGCTGTTCGCAGGATCCGAGTTTCAAGCTGAAAGACAAGCTGAAGAGGCTGGTGATTTTTGCTCCCGAGGGGACGAAATACCAAAAGCTCGCTACACAGCTGAATCGAAGCGTGTTCAGGCCCGTGGACAGAGCGGATGGGATGAAGAGTTTGACTTTTGAAACTATAATGAACATCATCGCAGCGTCCGCAAGTGCCTCCTGACCCGATTGGCGGTGAGGACAGGACTGTGACGGCTAACACAAGAGGAGGATCAATGACAACAAACAACGTTTTTTCCAAGCGAAACATCGACATAGTCATGTGCATTGACGGCACGGGCAGTATGACGCCCTGTATCGATAATGTAAAGGACAGTGCGAAACGATTTTATACCGATTTCGCAAGGGCAATGACCCAATATGGCAGTTCGGTCAATGTGTTGCGCATAAAACTCATTGTTTTCCGCGACTACTTGAGCGATGGCCAGGAATCGATGGTCATAAGCCCGTTTTTCGAGCTACCCGCAGACGAGGACAACCTTTCGGCGTATATGAGCAGCATTCAGGCCAAAGGCGGATGCGGTGAAGACGCAAACGGTCTCGAAGCTCTGTACTACGCCATGACGTCTGACTTCACAACCGGCTCTAAGGACAGACAGGTGATCGTTTTATTTGCGGATACGACTGCCATTCCGATGGGGATGCGCAGAGATTGTCCCGAGTATCCGCGCGATATGGTGGACGAAAAAGGCTTGCTGGAAACTTGGAATTGCGTGCAAAGCCATCCGTCGAATTTGAGAGACAGAAACAAGAGGCTTGTCATGTTTGCGCCCAAGGGTTCATGCTATGAGCAAATGGCGCAACGCTACAACAGGAGTGCCTTTACGCCTGTCGAAATTCATAACGGACTAAGCGATGTCTCTTTCGACGCTATCATTAATATGCTTGCGGCTTCCGCAAGTGCCTGACATGGTCGATTACGGGTGGACAAGCATATAGTTTGTCCACCCGTCTCATGAGGGTAATGGTAGCCGAGTGCTTTTTGGGATGAAATTTCGAAGCGATCGGTACGTTTCTGAATACGAAATTCCTGATACGACCAACAAAAAGGAGGAAAAATGCATTTTTTTGGTGATAAAGTCTACTACAATGGCTATGAGGTGGACCCGAAATTTGTAGAAGGCGGCAACATAATATGGATGTCAACGAGCAACGGCGAATTCATTATCGGTACTAAGTTGGGAAGAAAATATTTTATCAAGCGCGATATGCATATCCGCTACCCTTCGAGCGAACTGCCGGACGCTGTCAATAAGATTTATAAAGCCACATCAGACGCTATCATGAAGAAACAAAAGAGTTTGCGCGGCAGCATGGCAGGACTCGATTGGGAAAAAGATCATATCGTTGTAGAGGAAGACAACTTTAAGGACGATGAGAATAGGTTTGTTACCGTGAGTGCCTACATATCGGATACTTTGCCTCAGACTTACGATTACAGCTCGTTGTCACGTGAAGAATTTTTGCAATTAGCGACAGACGCGACAAAGATACTTTGCAATCTCCACGCTCATAATGTTATTCATGGCGATCTTAAAGAAAAGAATATCGTGGTCGTACGCAAAGGCGGTAAGTTTATTCCGTATCTCATAGATTTCGATACGTCGTATCTTTCGAGCGCGATCCCTGACGGTGAGAACATTGGAGGTAGCGATGGATATCAAAGTCCGGAAGTCATGATCTACGGCGAGGAAGATAATTACGACAACAAAAACAGGATAAAAACCGCTACGGATATTTTCTCGTTGGGCGTGGTATTTCACAGATGGTGGACGGGTGCGTTTCCACAGGTAGATCCCGAATGCGGATCGGCAGGTGCGGCGGTTTATCTTGACAAGTTCGTCGCCGTGGACAGCAAGTTTAACGTCGCAATAGGAAGTCGAGGTCAAACGTTGCAGTCGCTTCTGTATTGGATGTTTGCCAAGGATCCGAACGATAGGCCGACTGCACAACAGGTCTTGGACGTACTTACCGACTCTGCCGAAGTGGCTGTTGACAAAGTATATTCCATTCATGCGGCAATTCAGATCGATGAACCATGGGAAGAAGATAATATAGAATTCGACGAGGCTCGTATCATCGACGAGGACGCTGTCAAGAGTATCAAGAGGATCGCTGATTCGCGTGGACACAAATATCATATTACCCTCAAAGACGGGACGGAGTACAACAAAGGATATGAATTCCTGATCGCTATCGGATATGCGCATAAGAGATCCGTAGAGGTGGATTTCGATACTCCTTGGCCGGAACATGGCACAACTTACGACGGCGAGAAGATGGCGTTGCTCGGCATGTGCGGCGTCGAACGATTGGACAAAAAAGGTCAACATGGGTACAAGGTAACGTACCTTGCGAAAGGGGCGGACGGCAAGAATATCGTAAGAGAAGTGGCCGCCAATAATCTAAGAATAATGGGGGTAGTAAAGTGAAGATGGAAAAACTCAAATTTACGTTTTATTCCGAAGTAAAGAAAGAAGACGCCGAGCCTTATGCAGACGATCGATTTTTGGTAGTAGCCGACGGACTTGGCGGATCCGGAGCCACCGTCCATAGAATAGATCGTGATCGTCATCGGGATATCCATAACGATATTATGATGAGCGCGTTTGACCTCGGATGCGAAAACGCTCCTTGCGAGTGTGACGTCGGGGAGCAAAGCGCATTCGTCAAAGAGTATTTGGAAACGCTTGTTAGACCCATGGAAGATGAAAGGGACGATACCTCTGCGCTTTTGGCGTCAAGAATAGTTATCGGTCGTTGCGTTCAGGCTCTTACTGCCGACAAGTTCGATCTCGCAAATGAAGAGGAACGACAAAAAATAGCCGACCATATTTCGGTTGGGTTAAGACAAGTCGCCGACAAGTTTGATTTGAAGATAGGAAACAACGGCGGACAGCGACTTTTGCCCACCACCTTGGCATTGGTACATTACACCGAGAGTGAAAAAAGCATGGAAGCGCAATCGAATCAGGACGCCGCATCGGGCAAAACGACATATATTACGGCGGAATCGGTTTGGGCGGGTGATTCTCGATGTTACGTACTCACGCCCAAGGGCGGCTTGCAGTTGCTTTCAAAAGACGATGAGGACAGCACCGGAGCGATAACAAACCTGTTTTATGCCGATAACAAAACATGTCATCTGAATTACATACGTCATATCATCGATGGACCGTGCATTCTTATGACGGTAAGCGACGGCGTCTTTGACCCGTTCGATCCGTATGATTATTTGTGCGTGGAATATGCCGTGTTGTCAAACATGGATAAGAGCGACAACATAGAATCTCTTAGGAATAATCTCAAGGAATATTATGAAGAGATACGTTGCGACGACGCGACGATGGCATTCGCCGCCGTTGGCTTCGACGATTACAACGATATGAAGAGGCAATTCTCGTTCCTCACGAAAGACATTACGGAATATTATAGCAAGCTGAACGAATATAACACGGCTTTTTCCGTCGAGGACTTCGATCATTACGTTTCGATCCGCACGGGAGACAGATATGATAAAATCGTCGGCTTGTTGATCGACGTCGCTCTCAGCAACGAAAACAAAGATTATCCTGCGAAAGCAATAATACAGGGAGTACGGTCCGAATGTGAAAAGTACATAAAGCAGTCTCGTAACGAGGAACGTAAGCGTGGGTTTGATGATTTGACCAAAGAGGTACAAGCCCATCCCGAGCTTGTCAAACAAAACATTTTGCGCGCGGGAAATTCGAGTGAGAAAATGAAAGATTTCCAAAATGCTACCGACATGTTGGTGGGGTGCATTAAGGAAACAAAAGATGAAGAGGGATTTTTTACAGAGATCGCCAATAAGTTGCAGGATTCTTCGAAAGCCTTAATAGCTTCGTGGGACAATGGAACATATGCAGATTCTTGTAGATGCTATTGCATATTGGGCATATGGTGTAAAATTTTCGGCGATCTGAAATATTACAGGGATTGTATTCCGAAAAAAAATCTTTCGTATGAGCTTAACGATAAATATATAGAAAAATATCTGTCTGATAAAGAAGATCGCGATCTGGTAGGACAAATAAAAGTATTTCTGACTTTAGAATACGAATTCCTGAAAAAGTGGCATGAGATGATCGGCAAGTATCGTAATAAGGGAATAGAGGAGCTTAAAGAAATTTTGAGCGACCACGCTATCGAAGTCGTCGAGAAGTACAACCTTGTCGCAGTTTCGGAAGCCCTGAGGCAGAGTATGCGCGTCCGACTCGATCAACAAGAGATAAAAGATCGACTCGTCAGTGAAATCGTGAAAGGCTTGGCGGAAAGTAAGGACTCTCCTATCGAGGGGATTTACAATGCCTCTAATCTGGAGAAGTACCGTAGTTGTTATAAGTATAATAATGACGAAAAATTCAGGAGCGAGGTGGACATGTTCAAACAAAAACTCGTAGAACTTGAAACTTCTTACAAGGCTTTGATCGAAACAAAAAGCGGCGATACGACATCCGATGAAACGGACAAGATCAACGCAAGTCCCGAAATTTTAACGGAGCGATCATGGAACAAGTAGTACGTCGCATGATCCTCGAGGGATTGGACGGGGAAACGATGACCCTCGATCTCGATTCCAGAAAGTTAAGTTTTTTGAATCTGAGATCGAGGCGGTCTTTTTGCATTACATGCGGGCAGGATAAGATCTTGTCGGAGATCGAAAATGCCGACTCATATGTTCAACTTGAGGCTGTCGCCAAGAAATATTATATTTGCGATGCGTGTCGATTTGCCGACGTCAATCTCGACGGAGTCAAAACGATTTTGAGAGCCGTCGTGGGGACGTTGTACAAGTACCCGAGGCTTCGTAGTAGGTTGTGTTTTATCGGCACGTTTCATGGACTTCAAGAGCTTCTCGAAAGATTGATGAGAGACGGTGACACCGAAGTGCTGAAAGCCTTTGATTTGAGGTTTATTTGCTCCAAGCAGGACGCCGTCAAACTCGGAACAATGATCTCTCATATATTGGCGAAAGAAATAGATCATATGACGAAAGAAGAAGAGGACGGAGACGCAACGCTTCTTGCCACTGCGTACAGTATTTTCGTGTTTTACTTTCTGCTGTTTGACAGGAACGATTATTGCGGCAAGGCTTACGGTGAGTTTCTTCTTAACATTGCTCAAAACGAGGCTTGCGGTTATCATCCGAAAGGTTGCAATACGGCGGATTCCGTGGTATATCATGAGCTTGGACATTTCCTGTCGAATTTGTGCCGTCTGGAAGAAGACTCCGAATTCAAAGGATTCTATTCGGGCTTGACGACTAAGCAAATAGAGCAAGGTCTGTCGAGGTATGCTACTACGTCTCCGTCTGAATTTTTGGCAGAGGCGTTTGCGGAATATATGTGCAATCCGTCTCCGCGCCCGATCGCGGCTAAGATCGGGAAATTGATCGATTCCGCATACCGCAGAGCTGAAAGCTCTGACGATTTTACGCAATGAGGATAAACACTTAAACTAATTTAATATGGAGGTACATATGTGTAAGAAAAACGATCAGGGAAAACCAAAAAACGGTCAGAAAGAACCAAAAGGATTGAAATCGGCTTATACCATCAAAAAAGCGAGATGCGTTCTCGTTGCTTTACTTTTGTTGACGGCAATAATAACTCCAATCGTTTCTATGGCAATAATTTTGCCGTGTTTGCGGTGGTGGAGTAATTTGCCTTTTTTCCAATGGTGGGGTAAGTTTATTGGGGTCAATGACGTAGAAGGCTTACTGCCCGACTTTCTTGGAGGTTTCATCGGATTGATTTTTGGTTTTGCATTCGACGCCTTTTTCATAAGAAAATTAGTCGTACTCAAGCAAGCCGAAGGAATATTACGCGTTTTAAGACATGAAGCTAATGCGATAGAAGGTACAAATGCTATTATAATTCCAAAACACGATTTGTGCGTACCGGAAATTGGAATATGGGCTATAGATAATATACTTTCGGAAGAAGAGAATACTTCGCTTATTTTGAACATGCCGCTATCTCAAAACAAATGGTATAATCGAATACTGTTCCGCAAGGACGACCGTGGCGACGGATACGGTTATGAAATAGTGGACGAACTTCGAGAACTAAATACAGCCATCAAACGATACAATAATGATTTTGCACGATTACCGAAAGAGGCGGTCAAAGAGAGATACGAGTTGTGCGTTAAATATTCAATTCATGTCCAAATTAAGACAGATATAGCTGAACAAGACAAATTAACTTTTTCTGGAGTGGAAGTTGGATATAAACATGATAAGGAAAACTATGAAATTTGCGTAGGAGGAAATAACTACATACTTAGCAATGATTCAAAAGAAGAATCGAAATCGGACATTTTTTGTATAAGATTAGATAGTAAAGCTACTGATACAGTAGATGGAGGATCGGGAAAATCCGAAACATCTGAATCTAAACAAGTAAATCAAACTAAACCAAAAGATAGTGAATTTGAATGTAATAATAATATTCCAAAATGTGTAAAAAAATTATTGGGTTCTATAAATCAAATTGTAGGAGGAAAATAAAATGAAAAGCAATGGGGCGGTAACTGGCACGAATGGAGGGGGACTTTGTGATGGTATACAAAATGTTGAAAAGAAGGGTTCTTATAAAGATTTATGTATATTGTACTATTTCAATCTAATGAGAAAAGCGGAGGATAAAGGTGATAATAATGGATATGTAAAACAATTTAGAAAAAAGTTTATGCAACAAATCCTCCAAAAGTACCTAAAAAAAGATGATACTATCAGCACGTTACCTAGTGGAGGTGAAGGCGGTAGTATTAGCGACGACCAATTATTAAAAAGATTAATAAACGAGTGGCTTGGAAATTCAAGAGAAGTAATTGTTTTCTTTGGCACACCCGGAACTGGTAAATCTGAGGTGTTGAATTTAATTCAAGAAGCAAAAAGCGAATCTTTTTGCAAGGTGGATTTTTTTGAACCGGATTCAGTAAGCAATGGAGAGAGTAAAGCAAGAGATTTAATGCTTCATTTTAGGAAATATAAGAATATTCGTGACCTTTATTATGAAATTCACAAAAAAGAAGTGGACCCGGTTGAATGTGGAAAAGTTGAATCAGAAACATTGGAAAAAATTTTATTGCCGGGTGACTATGAATTTTATGGTATTGATAATTTAGATAAACTTTTTAGATTTTGGATTTGCAGAAAAGGTGGTATTTCTGAATTAATCGAGGACGATAAGATAGACTCAATCAATATTAATGAGGCTAATGATTTTAGAAGAAAATGTTATGAAATACTTATCAAGGCAATAAATAATAGAGAAAGAAAAGTAAAAAAAATTTTTATAATGTCGGAAACTCATTTAAGAGAATTTTCTGGATTCAGTGGTCCCCGTTATCGTTATGAATCTCTAAATAAGATATGGAGAAGTGCACACTTGGATGTGGATGAAATGCTAGCTATATTTGGAGATATATATAATAAAGGGCAAATCTTATGCCCGCAAAATTGTTTAATTAAAAATTGTACAGATGAAAAAAATTCTTCGAGTTCGCCCGAATATTTGAAAAATGATCCTCTGCATTTTAGATTGTATTCTTTCATGTGGTTACAAAATGAAGGACAATGTCCATGTGAATTTGATGAGAGTAAAGTAAAAAACAAAATACGAGGAGAACGAGTAGATATTGAGGAAGAAAATGTACGTGCTGATGATACTTCACAGGAAAGCAGTTTTGATAAATTGCATAGTTTTTTTGAAAGATCGGTTTATTTTTTTCTAAAAGTTGACTCGCAGGGAACGAATACTAAATTGATTCATAATGGACAACAAAAGGGGTATATAGAGGAAGAGTTAGGCGAACTTATAAATATAATAATTAATTTTTACAAATACAATATTGATGAGGGAAGTAAAATTAATTTTGATATAGCACTTCCTTGGATATATCTTCATACATTGTTAAAGGAAACAGATCCATGGAAGAATATTATAACATATTTTAATGGAAACGCTGAAGGCATAAAGTCCTATTTGCAAGATTGCGGTTTGTTGATTAAATATGACCCCGATAAAAACGGATATGTAGTTCTTGATTCTAAGGTGAGATATATGTATGAATGGTTCAAGATAAATCCTATTGCATTGTATGTAAATAGTTCATATTCGGTATTTTCTAAAAAATGACATTCTACAGTAAAAAAATAATATCAAATATCTATAACTTGTGATATAATGTTCGTATAGATGTATAGATAGATTGTAAAAGAGTATTGGTACTAAAAAGGAGAAATTTTATGACTGATAGCGAATTGGAAATATTAAAAAAATTATTTTGCGATTATGAATCTGAAAACAATGGACAAGACAGTTGTGATAGTTTTATCTTCGATAACGTAAGTTATTGTTACGATGATTATTCTGACTGCCACGCACCCTCTATATGAAGGAACTTCCGAAAAGAATTACCGTAATATTCGAACCTACGGCGGCATGCAATTTGCGATGTTTGCACTGCTATCACGCCGATACCGACTATTTGCCCGATATAATGCCTATTGAAGTATTGGACAAATTCTTGTCTGTGTTGAAACCGCATTATAATAGCGTAAATATCATTTGGCATGGCGGCGAACCGTTGTTGGCAGGGTACGATTATTTTGTAAAGGCGTACGATAGATTCGCTGATTTTGCGCGAGAAACAGGAGTGAAGTTTGATTTTTACATTCAGACCAACGGCACCTTGCTCGATGAGACTTATGCAAATTTGTTTGAGACTACCGATACGAATATTTCGATTTCGTACGACGGCCCATACAACGATGTGTTGCGGCAAGAAACAGACAAAGTGGAAGAGACGATCGACATGTTGCAACATAGGGGTATTGATCTCAGGTGCCTTTCTACAGTTTCGGCGTCGACTGTTCATCATCTTGTCAAGATATATGAATTTTTCAAGTCTAAACAGCTCCCCGTGAAGTTCAATCCGATCTTTCCCGACGGTGCGGCTTTGTCTCACAAGGAATTAGCAATAAGCAAGGAAGATTGGACCGATAATTTTATTGATTTTTTTGATTATTGGCTCGATGACAAGGCATGCAACATTAGAGTCGCGTCGTGCATGGATATTATACATAGGTTTTTCGGTGTTCGAAACGGTTGTCTTAACAACAGATGCTTGTTCAGGTATCTTGCGTTTGATGCGAGAGGAAACTTTTATCCTTGCGGAAGGCTCATCAAAGAAGACTATCGCTTGGCTAATGTGAATGAGATAGACGATTTGAGAGAAGTCTTTTTAAGTCCGACATATCTTTCTATACTGGACGCCAACAAAGCAAGAGTAGCCAAATGCCACGCTTGTAAATGGTATGATAAATGTCATTCCGGATGCAATGCCACGGCGAGTTTGTTTGGCAATATGGCGAATAGAAATGACTTCGAATGTTATTTTAACAAAAGATTTTTCGATCACCTAGCTGATATTTGCGCGCAAGGTAAGCCTATATCCAATCCTTATGCAAAGCAGTTGTTTTGCAAAATACTCAATCGAGATAAGATATAAGGTCGTAAGTTATACGTAGAACTCGCAAATTTTGCGGGTTCTTTTTCTTAATGAAAAGAAACCAATAAATTTCAAATGAAGAAAAACTTGAAATATACAGGCTACATACTGTATAATGGTTTTACGTTAGGGGACTAAGGTCCACCGACGACAGTAAATGACAGGAGATAAAGAATAATGGAAGACCTAAATGATCAAGTAAAGAAATATCTTAGATCCAATAGACATGTGACTTTGCAAGACATAATGATAAAATTCGGACTGGACAGGTTAAGCGCAATGAAAATCATGAAAGAATTCGAGATGGATGGCGCACTTGCACCTAGTAGCATTGAGTATGAGTTAAATGGAGCGGTCAAAAAGATTTATAATGGGGACTCTACGGCGACGGAGATGGAGATACGCGACCCATATCAGTCTTTATATGAGCGTTCGGAGATAGAGTGTGCTGACAATGATGATTTGGACGATAGACAAGCTCGCGATGTGTCTATATTTGTAGGCACACTGAACAATATTTTATCTCTGAATGAAACTTGGTCAAGAGAGGGTGAACTTTCCCCAAAAGGAATTCTTCCCGATAATGAAGAGAGTAGAGAATCGTCGAATAAAATTTCTAACCCTGATTGGAGGATTATCAAAGAAGTATTAAGGCTCATTATAAATAAAGACGAGGCTAATTCCACGATGCTGGAAGATGCGTTTCAGTTCAAAGATGCCAAGGCCAAGAAAATTCTCGAATTTTTGGAGAAGCTCGGATTCATCAAACCCGATAAAGACTACCAATACAAGGTCAATATAACTCCTCAGGAGTTCAAATTATTGTTCAATGAGTCATTGCAGACATAAAACTATTCTAAGGAAAATTCATACCCAAGACAATCATGACAGACGGGCAATCAGTCTTACAAAAAAGAAGAAAGGAGAAGAACAATGACAAGTCAATATGATTTTACGACACTAAAAAATTACGACAAAACTCAATTTGAGATAGAGGGCAAAAAGCTGATAAAGTTTATCGGCGATTATACCAAGGTCAAAATACCCGAAGGCGTCACCGAGATAGGCGAGAATGCATTCGAGGGCAAAGACTTTGACGATCTTTTTGTCCCGACGAGCGTAACAAAAATGGCTCCCACGGCGTTTTGTGGTTGCGACAAAATAAGAAGCGTCGAAATGCCGTTTTGTCTCGCGGATACCACGGACAAGCTGAAAGAACTCTTCGGAGAGAACGTGAAGTTCATAAAATTCAATTTCGTGTTGGGTTCATCGGAAGAGATAGCTCGCATAAAAACGTTCCTTGACGAACTTAAAAAAATACAGGTACATATGGACGAAGATAAGTCCAAGAATTTGGAAATAGATTTCGGCAGAGAGGATCCCGTTTTGAGACAGGTGCTGAGGCACCTTGCGACTACCGATGAAGTCTCGGCGTCTTTGCTTCAAAGGCAATTTGCGATCGGATATGAAAGGGCGTCGAGGATATTGGACTTTCTGCGCGATAGGGACATAATATGTCCTGAATCCGAAAGCTCCGACGGCGTTTGCTCGCTAAACACTCTTAAAGTAAGACAAGACGCATTGAAAAAAGCACTCAAAGCGGCAGAGGCGAGCGACGTTCCGGACGAATTTTCGAAGTCCACTACCGAAAATCCAACGCCGATCGAACCGCCGTCGACGCTTATCAAAGATGCATTAAGGCTCATCATAACCAAGGGCGAGGCGAATTTTACCATGCTTCAAAGGAATCTTCAAATCGGATATGCCAAGGCGATAAGGATCCTGGAAATTTTGGAGAAGTTCGGATTTATCCAACTCGAGGAAAATAGTCGATACAAGGTAAACATAACCAAACAGGAGTTCGAGTTGTTGTTCGGTGAAACGCTTTAATGGAAAGGAAAGACTACGAGGTGAAATTTTATGGAGCATCTTTTTTTGGGGAAATATGACCGAAAGGTTGATGGGAGTTTCAGAGTACGCATGCCGAAGCGATTTATGCCAACGGACGGCTCATTTGAATATTACCTTTATTACAAAAAGTCGCGCGGTGTGATCTCTATTTATCCGCGAGACGTCATAGAGGAAATTGCCAACCAATGGGAAAATAAAGACCGAAAATCCGAGATCGCCATGACCTTGTCCGAGGGCTGTTTTGTCGACATGGACGCCTATGGAAAGATCCTTATTCCGCACAACATGAGAGACTGCTTAGGTCCGGATCGCAATGTCGTTCTGATCGGCGCATTCCACGTTATTGATATGATGTCCAAGGAGCGATATGAGCAGGAATTAAATCAAGATTTTTCGGATTATTTTTCGCACCTTAGAAACAAATGAAAGTGGTCGATGATCGAATTTATGAAATAGTTAGGAGGGATAAGCATGATATTTGTTACGGGAGATACGCATGGACAGCATGATTTTGGTAAGCTGGCTGTTTTTGCCGAGCAACACGGCGAGTTGACCAAAGACGACTATATGATGATCGCAGGCGATTTCGGTGCGGTTTGGGACAAGGAAACGCTTGAAGAGGACTTAAAACCGTACTCGGACCTGCCGTTTACCGTGCTGTTTGTTGACGGCAATCATGAGAATTTCGACTTGCTCGATTCATATCCCGTTGAGCAGTGGCACGGCGGCAAGGTGCATTTTATAAGACCCGATATTATTCACCTTATGCGCGGGCAAGTCTACGAGATAGAGGGCAAAACCTTTTTGACTTTCGGCGGTGCGACAAGCATAGACAGATACCTGCGTAAGGAGGGGATAAGTTGGTGGAGCAAAGAAAAGCCGAGCTACGAGGAACTTGACGAGGCGTTTGCGAATTTGGGCAGATACGGCGACAAGGTGGACTTTATCATAACGCATTCCTGCGACGAAAAGGCACTTTATTATCCGCCGCTCAGGACTCGAACGACTATGATGAGCGCGTATCCCGAAAACAAGTTGCTTTCCAACTTCGAGGACAAAGTAACCTACGGGCATTGGTACTTCGGACATTATCACGTTGACGGCGACCTCACCGACAAAAAGACCGTCCTTTATGAAGAAATAAGGAGGATTGTCTGACGCCCGTCATTTCATAATATGGTCGCGTAAAACTATGCCCTGCCGAAAATGGCAGGGCATCTTTGGACATTACCTTATGTGTTTTATGGTTAAATACGTCTATCTATTAGGGCGGGTGAGAGTGGCAACGGGTGGCGGTCGCGCGAGGAAAGGTTTTGGCTCAATGGATTTATAAAATTTGCTCGCGCTCCCTTGGTGGCGAGAGTGGCAAGTTGTGTTTGGAATGACTTTACGTTATCGCCACCGCGAACGATTTTCGCAGTCGCGAAAATGTTCGCTAACGGTTGGCTCCGCCAAAAAAAGAATGAGGTGCATTATAACACCTCATTCTTTTTGGTGGAGCTAACCGGGTTCGAACCGGTGACCTTTTGAATGCCATTCAAACGCGCTACCAACTGCGCCATAACCCCGTAGCAGATACATTATACATTAAAGCGGGCGGGGTAGTCAAACGATTTTGAGGTCTTTGCGGACGAAAAAAATACCGCCCGAATTTCTTCGGGCGGTAGGAACTTTTTAGCCCAAACGTCGCCATTCGACGTTAAGGAATTTGAGGTCGTTACCGATAGACTCCTCGACCGCGGTGGACGGGTCGACCTGTCTGCCGATAATGCCTTGGGCAAACCAATTATACTGAGTGTCCGTAAACTTGCCTTTTTTCAAATTGGTGCAACCGTCGAACACGCCTTTACCTATTCGGAGGAGCGAGGCGGGCAGGACTATGCGCCTTAGCGACTTGTTGTCCTTAAAGGTGTAGGGAGCGATAGTGAGCGTTCCTGCGCGCACGGTGTATTCGCCGTTCGCGAAAGTTGTTTCGGACTTCACCGCGATAAGGTGGTTGTCGATATACAGCGCGCCATCGTTCGTCCAATTCGTCGGGGTATCGTAGTAGAGGCTGTCGAGGAAGGCGTTTTCGCCTATCGTCCTCACGGAATCGGGCAGGTGAATGGTGGCGAGCTTGGAACAGCCGCGGAACGCATTCGCGCCGATCGAAGTTATGGACGCGGGGATCTCGATACTCTCTATGTTAGTGTTGCGGAAAGTTCCCGCGGGGATAGCGGTCACGGTGTCGGGGATGACCACATTGTTTTCCGCATTGGCGATGTGGAGCGAGGTGGCGTAGTGCATGGGGCTGGAATAGTCGTTCATAAAGGCTATGTGGAACCACTGTGTGGTCGAACCCTTGTACTCTACGCTCGCGAGGTTTTGGCAACCGAGGAAAGCGTCGCTCTGGATAAGCGAGACGGTCGCGGGTATCGTGAGTTTGTCTATCTTGGTGCAGTTTTCAAACGCTTTGCCCGCTACGGTGAGCGTTCCGTCCTTTATGGCAAATCCGCCTTGCGCGGTATCTTTTACGCGGACGAGGCACTTGCCGAAGAAGAACGCGTCGCCGTCCCAATATGTCGAGTTTTTCTCCAAGCCCGAGCCGTCAAAGACTTGCGCTCCGAGCGAGATCGCCGTTTCGGGCGCGGTCAGGTTTTGGAGCTTTGCGCAGCCCTTGAACGCCCTGTCTCCGATCTTTTGTACCGAACTCGGCAGAGTGAACTTAGATAGGCTCTTGCACCCCTCAAAGGCACCTGTAGCTATTTCTTCGAGGGAGATCTCCTCGCCGTCGAACGTTACGCTCGTAAGGTTAACGCAATCGCAGAACGCTCCCATGTCTAATTTGAGTATGGAGGCGGGCAGGACTACGTCGGTTATGGCGGCGTGCTTGTAGAACGCGTAGTAGTAGACGCCGTTTACGGGCTTGTCGTCGTGGAACGCGGGTATAACGATATGTTCCGCGTTGGGTACCTTGTTATCGCCCGAAACCATATAGGTTCTTTTGTCCGACGAAAGCGTGTAGGTGAGTCCGTCGTAGCCGCAGATCGAGCAGATGTTGGAATCCTCGAAGTCGTGGTCGAACGTTTCGGTCACTTCGCAACGTTTGCAGGTCGCGGTGTGACGGTTGTCGTCAACACATTGGACGTCCTCCCAATCGTGTCCGTACTTGCTCGAATCCACTACCGTGTATTCGTAGCGGCACAGCGAACAGGTGTACGTCGTAGAGCCGAAAACGGTACACGTGGCGTCGGTTTTGACCGAGGTGAACTCGCATTCCGTGATCTCAAAGTGGTTCGGATCGCGTTTGCAAACCTTTTTGTGCATGTATCTTCCGTCGGAAATCCCGAAGTATTCGCACTTGTCCCAATCGTGTCCGAGAGCCTCGGAAGTTTCGAGGTCGCTCGTGTACTTGCACACCGAGCAGACGAGATCCACGTCGCCGGGCGTGAGACATGTCGCCGTTTCGCCGATCTCGACCATATTGCATTTTTCGGTTTTAGAATGGTCGCAATCGTCGCGGGTACACGTCTTGGTGTGATAGTCCACGCCGTCCACCACGGAATGTTCGTAGCCGTCGTAAACGTGGCCGAACGCCTTTACCTCGTTGTCGCGCAGAACGTGTCCGCACGTATTGCACTTATGCTCGGTGTAGCCGTCCGTATCGCATGTCGCGTTGACGGTCGTATCCGTAAAGACGCAAACTCCGCCCGTCTCCCAACCGCAAACTTCACAGTATTTGCGGTGATGATAGCGGCCGTCGGTTCCTTTTATGAACTTCCATTCGCCGTATTTGTGTCCGGGATTGGGCAACATGATCTTTTGCGTTCCGCTACATTCCGAGCAGGTGTACAGTTCGTATCCTACCGATCTGCATGTGGAGGGGACGGTCGTGGTGAGTTCCATGTCGCATTCGCCCTCGTCGACGTGCGTTCCGTCGTTGAGGCAGACCCTCGAATGCCTGCCGTCGCTGTAAGTGTAGGGACCCCATTTGTGTCCCGTCGGCTCGCCATCGATATGCTCGTGGACCTCGTTGCAGAGGTTGCACGAGTGGATGAGCTTGCCCGGATCGTCGCAGGTAGGGGGTACGATCGTCTGCGTGTATTCGCAGTCTTTCACTTCGTCGAATGAGCAGACCGTGCATACGTGTTTGTGTTTTCCATGTTCCGTTTCGGGAGTCCACTTGCCGAAACTGTGTTCGGTCATATCCTTGTTATCGCGTACGTCGCTGTGTTCGCAGACAGAGCAGGTGTACGTCGTATAGCCAGCCTCGGTACACGAGGGCAGTTTGACTTCCTTATCGAAAGTGCAGTCGAACGTTTCGCTCGCCGAGCAACCGCGTCGGATGCAGGAGTGGATGTGTTTGTCCTCGCCCTCGACGAAAGTCCATTTGCCCCAGTTGTGGGTGAGGGCAGGTTTCGGGTCGTCGTCATACGAGTAGTCGCAGTCCGAACACTTGTGGGTGGTGAAACCTTGTTTTTCGCATTCCGGCTCTGTAACTGTCACTATAAACTTACTGCACGGTTCGACGACGACGTGGGCGGGGTTATTGGTACACGTCTTGCTGTGATTGCCCTTTCCGTCCGAATGCCAATCGCCGTATGCGTGACCCGTCTGCGGTTTGCCCGCGGTGGTGTAACTTCCTTGGCAATCGCTACAAACGTGCAGTACGTATCCGTCCGTTTCGCAGTCGGGATCGACTTCCGTGTCCTCGAAACGGCAGGGTTCGTTTTCCGTCGTACTGCAACGCGAACATGTCTTGTCGTGAGTTTTCGTGCTTTCGTTGTAGACGTATCGGTCGTAATTATGTCCCAGCTTGTCGTCGCCTTTTTCTTCTATGACGTCATTGCAAACCGAACACGTCTTAGTGATCTTTCCGTCCGCCGTGCAAGTCGGGTCGGTAGTTTCGATCGAATAGTTGCACGGTTCGTCCTCGTGCGCGGGGCAACGGGTGCAGGACCTCGAATGGCGACCGTCCTTGGTCGTCCATTGAGTCCAGAGGTGGGTGAGAAGTCCGCCATCCTCGTCCTCGGTGTGCAAGCACTTCTCGCAGACTTCGGAAACGCCGTCGGGATTACTGCACGTCGGAGCGTCCTCTACCGAAACCATTACGCATGCCGCCTTTTCTTCAAAGCCGCACTCCTCGCGGCGGCAGAATCTGTGGTGATAGTCCTCGCCGTCCACTTTGCCGAGATACGTCCAGTCGCTGTCGGCAAAGTCGTGATCGAGCGCGGGTTCGCCTTCCTCGACCTCGACGTCGTGGCATATGGAGCAGGTCTTTTCGATCCTGCCCGCCGCCTCGCAGGTCGGGTCTATCGTCTTGACTACGTAGTCGCAGTCCTCGTATTGCGTTACGCTGTCTACCGTACAGGTGTGTTTGTGCTTGTGGATCTCCTCGGGATCTTCCTCCCACGGACCCCACTGATGGCCCGTCGCCGCCTGACCCTCGTGTATATGAGTTTCGTGACAATCGGGACACGTGTGGCGCGTATAGCCCGCCTCCTCGCAGGTCGGCTCTACTTCCTCGCTCGTATACGGACAGTTGCCTTCCTGCGTTTCGTCGCAGTTCTCGCATTTGCGACTATGAGTGTGATTGACTACGTCGAGCGGTTTCCATTGTCCCCAAACGTGTTCGAGCTTGGTCGTCTCGTCGGTAACGTAGGTGTGTTTACACTCCTCGCACGTGTGACGCGTGTAGCCGCCCGCAGAACATGTCGCCTCAACTGTCTCTATCTTGTATTCGCACGTACCCGTCTCCTTGTGACTGTCGTCGTTCTCGCAGAGGCGATAGTGTCCGCCGTTGTTGTCGCTTTGCCACGGTCCGTACTTGTGTTGAAGTTTGTCGGCGGTTTTTTCGGTATACGTGTAGTCGCATTCTCTACAAGTGTACGTCGTGTACCCGTCCTTGTCGCATGTGGGACCCGTCACCGCCTCGTCGTAAACGCATTCAACCGTCTCGGGCTGATCGCAGTTGAGGCAGGTGTGAGTGTGAGTTCCGTTGTCGCATGTCGTGCAAGGTCCGTAATTGTGTTGTTTCGCAGGCACGGGGTCGTCCGTGTATGTGTTGCCGCAGTCGTCGCACGTGTACGTCGTATACCCGTCCTCTTCGCAGGTAGGATCGGTAACGACGGAGCCGAATTCGCAAGCCGTCGTTTCGGTGTGCGTCGGATCGTTTTGGCATATACGTGTATGCGTTTTGTCCGCGTTTTTCTGCCATGCGCCCCAATCGTGATCGGTCGCCTCGGTCGGCGCGTCCGTGTACGAATTGTCGCAGTATTTGCAGGCGTGGAGCGTGTAGCCAGGCGCGTCGCAAGTCGGCTCTACCACCGTGGTTTCAAACTCGCAGTTTTTCGTCTCGACGTGCGCGGGATCGTTTTTGCACGACCTCGTGTGCTTGTTTTCGCCTATGTAGTTCCAGTCGTCCCAATCGTGATCGGTCGCAGGAATGGTGTGCGGCTTGGATAGTTCCGTACCGCAGTAAAAACACGAAGAGCCTTCGCTGTATCCGTCCTCGGTACAAGTCGCGTCGCGTTTGTTCTCCACGGGCTTGTGGTCACCGAGATAGGACTCCGTTTGCTCCTTGTCGCATTTCGTGCATTTGCGTGTGCGGACCCCTTCTTTGAGGCACGTCGCTTCCGTCACGATCTGCCACTCGTCGTATGTATGCTCGTGGCTGTTGCATGCGCAAAGAGCCGTCGCGCCGATGAGCGCAACGATAATTATCGCTACGATCGGCAACGCCCTTGTCTTTTTGCCTTGTTTCATATAATACCCCCTATAAAGATATATACCTCTATTATATTGGAATATGTCCGCTATGTCAACCAAGTGGGAGCGATAGGTTAATAATTACAGAAAATTTTGTGAACAAAAATTTTTGTTGCTACGCCCGTCCCGTCAAAAATTCGCTTACTCAATAACTTCTTGCGTTTTCGCGCTTTTTGTCCGCGAAACCCCGCCAAATTCCTTGACTTCGTCCGAATGTTTGTGCTAATATATTTAGGCTTAGGAGAAATACCCAAGAGGCTCAAGGGGCTCCCCTGCTAAGGGAGTAGACTGGATAAAACTGGTGCGAGGGTTCAAATCCCTCTTTCTCCGCCAATTCTAAGGCACCCATTTTGGGTGCCTTTTGTATTGGCAGATCTATTCATAATAAATATTGAACCATTGTTATTGAAAGAACTTTTTATCTTCAAAAGGCCGAAAATAATATGCCAATAATGTTGCAAAAAACCTTAATATCTGTTATAATTTGTAAAAAAGGAGATAATAAGTATGAATTTTTCCGATTGCGTGGAATTATCGACCAATATAAATGAGCTAAAGAGAATAGCAAGTGCTTATGTTGAAGACTCTAAAAGACTTGATTTAGCTGAATTAAAAATAGCTATAAATAAGACTATGGGTCAATACACATCTTTGGAGAATATTAAATTACAAATCAATAAGTTAAAGTTACATGAAAATCCTGTCGTAAGGATCATTACTCCAATATTTCTACAGAGTCATCTACTTGACAAAGATGAATATTCTTCACCTTGTAAAATTACTGATGAATTTATCGAAAATTACGAGCAAGCTGTTATTGACAAATCAAATAATTTCGATTACAAGAAAATGTCTAAAGATTTTACACTGTTTCAATTTATTTTAGACAAAGCGTGGGAACATGAAAACTCGATTTCAGTTGACGAAAAAAACTTAATCGAAGAAGTTAGGAAATATCTTAATATAACCCTTGATGAACAGAACATGTTGGAAGCCAAAGCCAATAGATATCCCACCAAGGGAAATATTTTACACACTAGGTCAGAGATTGAGGTAGTAAGAAAAACATTACAATCTGCTGGTTTAGTTTTCTATATCAAAGACTCAAACAATATTCCACGTGACATAATACCCGAAGAAATAGCCGCATGTCTAAGAAAAGTATATGGGATTGAATTAAAAAATTATGGTTACGAGCAACTCATTTCTTATGTCACGAAATTACAAAAGAAAGCTTATTTGATAGAAATAATAAATAAATATAACGAAAACCCCAACACTGCAAAGATAGATTTGCCTATAAACCCTGCAATCCCTCAATTACAAGAAATAATTTTGAAAACAATAAAACCATCAAATCTATTAGGAGGATTTACTCCGAGAGACGGATTGGATATTACTGTCCTGTCAAGTTGGTGCAGTGAACTTGGTCTCAGCGTATCCGGTGTAAAGGCTGTTTTGATCAAAAGGCTGATTCAATATTATGACACTTTACATAAGATCGAAAAAAACAGCGATGACGAAAGAGAAAAATATTATAAGTGTTATCATGAATTGGCATCAAGAGACCTTGACTTTCTTCACAAAAACAATATAATTCAAAAAGATTTAGAATGCGAACATAAATTCGAGGCAGCAACTAATTATCTTTTCGAGGTGTTGTTGAAAAACAAACCCTTGCTTTTAACAGGCACAGAACATCCTGATGGCAAGTTATCATATAACGACAAATACATTCTATGGGATAACAAATCAAAAGAAACAGATGTAAACTTAAAGGATCACATAGCGCAATTCGATCGCTATATAAAAAGTTCAGATAGACCCGTTTCTGTCTTTATGGTCATAGGACCTTCGTTTACTGAAAATAGTATCAAGGAGTGCGTAAATTACAGTCTGACAAGTGATACTCAAATATTATTAATTACAGCCGATGAAATAAAAGAAGTAGCAGAAAAATGGCACAAAAATCATAAAGATGAAATTTTCAATCTAGGCTTTTTTAAGCAAAATGGAAGATTTAATAAGTCTCTATTGCAAATTTGATTACAATACCTTATGAACTGAAAAGGCACCCGTTTAGGGTGCCTTTTGTATTGAGACATGGTTGAAAAAAACCTCTTTTCGCATTAGAAAAAATGAGGTTCGTGGTGACGACAAGGTCGCTTAATTTGATCGCATAATAAGGTAGTAAAATCGGGCAAAAAATTGTCGGATACGATAGGATAGGAAAGGGTCAGAAAGCGAAAAATGTTGCGTTAAAAATAAGGTAATTCCTTTAATGGAAAAATGGCAAAAAGAGCAAAAATGACCGAAAATAGCCGATTTCGGTCATTTTTGTTAAAATTAAGAGCGGAGGTATCAGTATAGCGACAGCGGTTATTTTGCACTTTTGTGAAAATCGATTTTTGCGGCAAAACGCCGAAGTTGAGGTCAGAGCGGTGTGATTTCGCCCCTCGAACCGTAAAAAATCGACAAAGTTACCCCCAAAATAGACCCTTACCGAGACGATTTTGCACCAAATCCCAAAATTCCAAAAATTCGCTTATTGAACTATCACTATACTGATACTTTTCTTCGAAAGCAGTTTTCCGTAGATTATTTTTTTGCCCAAAAAATAAAGAAAAAGTTTTGCGTGCAAATGGTCGAATATTCTATCCAATCAAGTCCTTAGGAAAATAAGGAGCGTTGGTCATTAAGTACTACATTGTCACTCCAAACAATCGCCCCGCTTGGGGATGATTAGAAATATTTTGTCGGAAGTTGTATAAATGCCCTTTGAAAGTTGCAGAGAATGTGCTATAATGAATGTGTATGTCCCAAGCGAATCCCGTTTTGGGCCATAAGCTCTGCGACGACGAGGAAGAATAAAAGAATGGCAAAAATTGACATTTTTGGGCATAATGGAAAAATCGAGGGACATCATGGAAGAAACAAACTATCATTGGCAAAAAGAGCAATGCGATGAACGCCTGTTGGATGCGGTTGAGGCGGCGATAGAAACTGTCGAAAAAATGCATTCATTGTCGTTTACTTTGGAAAGGATCCACAGAGCAAGGGACGCCACGCGCCTGACCGACAAAAAGCAGATGTGGGACATTTTACAGGAATTTTACGCCAAGTATAGAACATTCATAAACGGCTTATCTCCCGTTTTGGGCTATTACGTCTATGACGTAGATGCGGAATTCTATCAAAAAGTCACGCTTGAAGAAATTGCACGGCAACTGCACATTGTCATCGGCTATATTTGCTTACATGACGCTTTGGCAGGCAAAGTTAAAGAAACGTTTATAAGGACATATATGAACGCCTTAAAAAGAAAGGGCTTCAATGAAGATTTTATCAAGCAATTAAAATCAAGGTTTGGAGGGATAAATGCCTAATTTATCACAAATAAAGCGGCAGAGAATGCTTGAATTTTTGGAAGAACTGAAAAAGACGCATAGCGACGATGCGTCGATTCGTGCTTTCAATGAAATTGAAAACCATATCCGAGAAAAGAAATTCGGGCTTGTGTTTGAGGAACATGCGGAAGCAGTCGATGAAATGTTGCAAGACAATATCCCCGTATTTTGCGAGGATCCCGATCGTCGTATATGCAAAGACAAAGATCTCCCTTGGAATTTTATTATTGAGGGCGACAATCTGCAAGCCTTGTATCTTTTGGAAAAGACACATAAGGGAAAAGTTGATTGTATTTATATTGATCCGCCTTATAATACAGGCGCAAAAGATTGGAAATATAACAATGATTATGTAGACGGCAATGACGCATATCGCCATAGTAAATGGTTGTCTATGATGGAAAGCAGATTAAAACTTGCAAAGAATCTACTGTCTCCCAATGGAGCTCTCATCTGCGCAATTGACGAAAACGAGATGAATACATTGGGCTTATTACTTCACGAGATGTTTTCGGAATACATCATAAACTGCGTTGCTGTTGTACATAATCCCGGCGGCATTCAAGGTGGTAATTTCTCCTTTTGCCATGAATATGCGTATTTCATTTTTCCAAATAAAAATGGGTATATCCAAAAAGAGCGAAGAAATCTTTCAGGCGAATTGACGCCATTTCGAGATTGGGGAAAAGAAAACTCCAAACGGCAAGGATCACCTAATTGCTTTTATCCAATCATTGTAGATACTGTGTCTAATCGGGTTATAAAAACGGGAGAAGTCCCACCAAATGATTTTCATCCGATGTCTGCCAATGAACTAAACGGCACAGAACTTACGGTATGGCCTATTGACGCAAATGGTATTGAGCGAAGGTGGCGATTCGCATACAATACCGTAGGAGACATTCTTGATGAATTGATTCCAGTAAAGATACGAGGCGTAGTCAATATACAACGTAACAAACAGTGGTATACTCGAAAAACTGTTTGGGAAAATCCTGCTTTTTTCGCCAATAATTCTGGTTCGCAATTGATAGCGAATATGATTGGAAATCGCTTTTCCTTTCCGAAATCTCTATATTTGGTCTTGGAATGCTTACGTGCGTGTGACCGCGGAAAAGATGCTCTCATTGTTGACTTCTTTGCGGGTTCAGGAACTACGCTTCATGCGGTCAACCTTCTGAACGCCGAGGATGGTGGGCATCGCCGCTGTATTATGGTCACGAATAATGAGGTTTCTTTGGCGGACGCCAAAAAATTAACGGAACAAGGTTTTCAAAAAGGCGATCCCGAATGGGAAGCTCTTGGTATTGCAAAGTACGTTACTTGGCCTCGTACAGTCTGCTCTATTGAGGGCATGGATATAAACGGAAAACCTTTGAAGGGGGATTACGGCGTTGAAATAGAAATGTATGAACCAGACGACGAAGCACAATTGGTATCCAAAGCAACAGGTAAACCGCTTAAGAAGATAATATATCGAAAAGTAAAACGTCAACAATACCCAACACTGGCAAAAATCAAAAAATCAGACGGCTTTGTTACGAATGTAAAATATTTCAAATGCGATTGGACACCGCGGAAACCGGAAGATTATCTTTTGAGCAATGCCCTGTGTTTGCATAT
>CANPVN010000024.1 GCA_947581755.1 uncultured Clostridia bacterium
CGAACGCGGAAACCAACTTTGATTTAAGAATCAAATAAATCGTGAACTTTGGGTGCAGCGTCACGCTGCCTCGACAAAGTATTGCGAAGTTTATTCGCTTCGTTTGGAGAGTTTGTCGAGAAGCTGGGGAATAACCTGCTTAACATCTCCCACAATACCGAGGTCGGCAACATCGAAAATGGGCGCGGTTTTGTCTCGGTTGACGGCGATGATATAATCGGATTCTTCCATACCCGCGAGGTGCTGGACTGCTCCCGAGATACCGAGCGCGATATACACCTGAGGGCGGACGGTTTTACCCGTTTGACCGACTTGTCTGTCGGGAGAGGTAAATCCCGCATCCACCATTGCGCGTGACGACGAGAGCGTGGCTCCCAAGGCGTTTGCGAGTTCCTTTGCTTTGGCGAGGTAGGTACCCACGCCGCGTCCGACGGACACGAGCATTGCGGCGTCCTCGATATTATCGTTTTTCTTTTGGAATTTGGCTTCTTTGACGACTTTGACTTTGCCTTGGTCGAGGTTGAGATTTTCGGTAATTATCTCTCCTTTTCGTTGCGGGTCGGGTTGATTTTTCTTCATGACGCCGGGTCTGACGGTAGCCATCTGAGGTCTGTGATTGGGGCAGACTATGGTAGCGAAGAGGTTTCCGCCGAATGCGGGACGAGTCATGTGCAAGCCGTCCTCCATCATTTCGAGTTTCGTGCAGTCTGCGGTAAGACCCGTGGCAAGGCGCGCCGAAACGCGGGGCGCGAAGTCTCTGCCTATGCTGGTAGCGCCTATCAACAGCACTTCGGGAGAGTATTTTTTGACTATCTGCTCGGTACCCGAAGCGTAGGGCGCGGTGATATATTGAGAATATATCTTGTTTTCTATTACGATAACCTTATCGGCGCCGTAAGCGATGAGTTCGGCGGGCATATTGCCTGCTTTTTCGCACATAAGGAGCGCGGCGGTCTCGTACTCTTCGCCTTTGAGAACGGAAGAGATCCCCGCCAATTCGAATGCAACTTTACTTAAAACGCCGTCGCGTTGTTCCGCAACGAATAAAATCATTTTTTTCATAGTTCTTACTCCTTGATAAGATGCTTTGCTTTAAGCGTCTCGATAATGAGGTCGGCTGCCGAAGCCGCATCGACTTCGATAACCTTTTTATCGGTATTGTAACTCTTTGTGAAAGTAGCCGCCACCTTGGTGGGCGAGCCTTTGAGTCCGAGATGTTCGGGCGGAATCTCTATGTCGGCAACGCCCCATACCTCGGGTTTTTGTACTTTGACTATGCGTCCGACGTTCATGTATCGAGGCTTATTCATTGCCGAAAGCACGGTGACAAGCAAAGGACCCTCTACCTCTACCGTCTGGAGTCTGTCCTCCATCTGCCTTACCACAGTAAACACGCCTTTTTTATAAGATATATCGGTAGCGTAAGTCACTTGAGGGAGTCCGAGATGCTCGGCAAGTTGAGGTCCAACCTGAGCGGTGTCTCCGTCTATCGCCTGTCTGCCGCCTATTATAATGTCGTATTCGAGATTGCGTATCGCCGCGGCAAGCGTTCGAGAGGTGGCAAGCGTGTCCGCGCCCGCAAACTCTCTGCCCGAAAGCAATATAGTTCTGTCCGCGCCCATAGCGAACGCTTCGCCCAAGGCTTTCTCCGCCTGAGGCGGTCCCATGCACAGTACCGTGACGTGCGCGTCGAACTTCTCTTTGAGTACGAGAGCCGCCTCGAGAGCCGCTTTGTCATCGGGATTTATTATACTCGGCACGCCGTCGCGCTTCAAAGTATTGGTGACGGGATCTATTTTTATTTCCGTGGTGTCGGGCACCTGTTTTATACATACTATTATTTTCATGTTTCCCCTCCTATTTGAGCAACGCGCCCGAGATAACAAGTTTCTGGACTTCGCTCGTTCCCTCGTATATCTCGGTTATCTTGGCGTCTCTCATCATTCTTTCCACGGGATACTCGCGGGTGTAGCCGTAACCGCCGTGCATCTGAACAGCCTTCGTAGTTACATACATAGCGGTCTCTGCGGCGTATAATTTAGCCATAGCCGCTTTTACCGAGACATCCTTGGCTTGCAATTCGAAAGCGTCCGCCGCCTGATAGACAAGCAATTTTGCCGCCTCTACGCGAGTCTTGCAATCCGCTATCGTGAATTGAGTATTCTGAAGAGCCGACAGAGGTTTTCCGAACTGTTTTCTTTCTTTTACATATTTTACGGACTCATCGAGAGCGCCCTCGGCAATACCGAGCGCCTGAGCCGCAATACCTATTCTGCCGCCGTCGAGAGTGGACATTGCGATTTTGAATCCCTCTCCTTCGGCGCCGAGACGGTTCTCTTCGGGAACGAAAACGTTTTCGAAAATGAGTTCGCAGGTAGCCGAACCGCGAATACCCATCTTCTTTTCCTTTTTACCTATCGAAAAGCCCTTGAAGTCCTTTTCGAGAATGAAGGCGGTTATGCCTTTTGTTCGCTTGGATTTATCGGTCATGGCAAAGACGACGTAAATATCGGCATAGCCCGCGTTGGTTATGAACAACTTGGAGCCGTTGAGAATGTATCCGCCCTCGGTCTTTACGGCGGTGGACTGCTGGTTTCCCGCGTCTGTGCCCGCGTTCGGCTCGGTGAGTCCGAATGCTCCCAACTTACCGCACGCAAGCTGAGGTATGTACTTCTGCTTTTGAGCGTCGGAGCCGAATCTGAGTATTGGAGTCAAGCACAAAGAGGTATGAGCCGACAGAATAACTCCCGTCGTTGCGCAATACTTGCTCAACACTTCGACGGCGCGAACATACATTCGCTCGTCGCCGCCCGCTCCGCCTAATTCCACGGGCGCGGTAATTCCCATAAGTCCTATCTTTGCCATTTTTTCGACGGTCTCGGAAGGAAATCTCTCTTCCTCGTCGATAGAGGCCGCCAAAGGCTGCACCTCATTCAAGGCAAAACCTTCGATCATAGTGTCGAAAAGGTCTCTTGATAAGTTTTCCATGTTTATCCTCTTTTATTTATATATAGTTACTACTGCATTTTATCATTTTTTATAATGCTTGTCAATTAAATACCTTTCCTTTTCCCCGTCTTTCCGCTTTTTTCCTCTCTTATAGAGTTATACGGTTTATCCACAGTCGATATGGATAAAGTTATGCACATGTTATTATCTTTTTTCACATAAGTCCGAGTTATTTGTAAAGCGAGTGAAACCGAGTAAGATTGAGATTAATATAAAAGAGATTTATTTCGGCGCGATATGGACAACTTGGATAACCAAAGAGTTTATCCATACTTTATCCAATATTTTATGCACATACGCGAGTCTATATATTGTACAAAAAACAGCATTTTTTATAAGTCAAACTACAATATATTGTGTTTACGAAAACTTATCCACATTATGCACACACACTACCTCTACTATTACTATCTTCTTAAATAATATATATATACTGATAGGAGAAAATAAATTTTCACAGCAGCGCGGGGGCTGCCGCCACCGCCACAGTCGCGGCAGAGGTTGTTTTTAACAACAATGTTATCTCCGCGTTCGTGGGTTGTGCGAATAATTAATCCCCCCAGCCTCGTCGCAGTACGCCTTTATCAGGCTCTTTTTCCGACAAGCGTCAAAAGCAGCCTCTTACAGGCGACTGCTCCTCTTTCGTCAAAAAGTTAAACTTTTTGACGAGGTAAGAAAAAGGTTAGATTGATTGGCGACAGCTCCCCTTAGTCGAAATGCTACGCATTTCAACCAAAGGGAGCCAAGGCATAAGGTTTGATTTTGCTCCCGAAGGGGCTATTATAATAAATCAACCTTATAAAAAACTAACCGAAAAGTTTATCTTTTCGGTTAAAAAGGAGCAACGGAGCATAAAAGACTCCTCTTTTAGCGATAGCGAAAAGAGAGTCTCAAAGCGACTGTTGCGACGCAGTAAGGGGGGCTGACGGCGTAGCCGTCTGGGGGGATTATGATTAAAAAATCTCACGAATAAGGAAACTACGCCTGAAATAAAAATCACCTATTGATTTTTTCAAGTTTAATCTTCAAAAATGAGTATGCTTCTTGTGGAGAAGTTGCCGAAAGGACTTCCTTTTCCATGGGGCATATTCCCGTTCCCTCTCGGTTTATGATTTTTTCGGTGAGGGTGGAATATTGCAATTCTTTTCGGTACGAGACAAGGAGTTCGTAAGCGGGGCGTGACAAAACAGAGGCATAAACCGCTTTTATGCCGCATTTTATCATGAGAAACGCCGCTGCTTTTCCGACTACTTTGTCGGCGGCGGAGAAGCCATTGAGGTCTTTGTTTTGCTCTATAAAGCTCATGAGCGGAGAGATTCCGCTTCTGTCGTCTATGATTACTTCGTCGCCCTTTACGAGACAAAGGGAATGAGAGGCAAGCAACGAGCGCGCCTTTTCGAGATCATTCATTTTTATCGCGATATATAATGAGTCTCAAGCCCATTACGATGAAGGGAATAATTACCGATTGAAGAACGACGGCAAGCATTCCCGATTGGATCTGCGCCCAGATGACGGCGGGAGTGAAGGAAGTGAGCGGAGAGAAAATCAACGCCGTTATCATAAAGAACGCTCTGCCTGCTACGAAGGACAAAATTACAGCGGGGAAAGCCATCCAACCTTGAGAGGATATTTTACGGGTGAAAAGTCCCGATACCGCAGCCATAAGCGCAAGTTCGGCTATCATAAAGGGGAGACGTTCGAGTACGGGCATGGGATTTCCCGCAGCCAAAGTTATAAGATAACTTACAACGGGAGAAAGCACGCCTACGCCTATTCCCCAAACCGAGCCCAAAAGACAACCGCCCAATATTACGGGCAAGTACATAGGCAACCATTGCGCTCCGCCTTGCGCGCCCGCTGCCAAATGAACCAATTGAGGTAACGCAACGGCAAGAATTATCATAGCCGTACTTACCAGACTCTTTACGGTAATTTTTGCTTTAACGGAAAGATTGTGTAAAGTCAAGATTTTTTCCAACATGGCAATCAATTATCTCCTTAAAAAAATTTTTTACCGATTCGATTATATCACAACGAAAATAATTTTTCAATTATCGGAAGCAAATTTTTTATGTTATTTTATTATATTATTTTATCGGATTTGAGCGAGTTATTTTATCGGACTTAAACGAGGCTTGTTTCCGCCGCGGGGATATTTTGCGGGCGTAGCCGTTTTCTTTTTTATTATCACGAACTTGCGCATTATTTCTTCGTCGAGAGGTATTTCGACAATATCTTCGACCTCTCCCCCCAATACCGAGATCGCCTTTTTCGCCTCTTCGACTTCCCGAGCAATGTCGTTTCCCTTGTAGGCGATGAAAGTCCCGCCCTTCTTTACAAAGGGAAGAGCGTACTCCGCGAGAGTGCAAAGCGCGGCGACTGCCCGAGATACGACTGTATCGAAACGCTCTCTTTCCTTAAAGTCCTCTATGCGCACGTGAAGAGCGCGGCAATTCGTAAGTTGCAACCGCGCGATAACATCGTTCAAAAAATCCACCCTCTTTTTGAGACTGTCGGCAAGAGTTATGACAATGTCTCCCCTCGCAATGGCGATAGGTATCCCCGGGAACCCCGCGCCGCTTCCTATGTCCAGCACGGAAGCGCCCTCGGGAATGTAATCGATAGGCAACAAACTATCCTTGAAATGCTTCTTGTAAACATCTTGCCTGTCGGTAATTGCCGTGAGATTCATTACCTTGTTTCTCTCGGTGAGTAAATCGAAATATGCCTCGAATCGAGGATTTTCAAGTATATCCGTATCCATACCTCTATTATAAAATAAAACCCCGCCAAAGTAAAGAAAAATCCCCCGCCGTAAAAATATCCTCAAAAAAAATATCCGCGGGGAAGGCGTATTCCATAGGGAATCAAGAAAAAAACTTAATTTAATATCGGAATACACCTTTGGGCGAGTCAGACAAAGAAGTCGAAAGTTTTCAATCCTCGGCTTCTTATCTTTTAATATCAATTATCAAGATAGTTCTTTTTTTACAATATTATTTTCTAAAATGACTCAAAACCGTTGACAATCATATTGTTTCGCGCTATAATAGTTAAAAGGATGAAGTCATTATGGTAAAACAAGTTCCCTATCTCTTTACAAAAGCGGATGTCCGCCCGCAGTTTTTGAGCGATATGCAATATGAGAATTGGATCGCGGGGCGACTTCGCGCCAAAAAGATCATGAAAGTGCGCAAGGGGCTTTATGTCCTCGCCGACGTTACCGGCGAGCCGATGGCGACGAAATTCGAGATCGCAAGCAAGATCGCGGACGACGCTTTCCTCTGTTATCATTCTGCATTGGAATTTTACGGCGCGGCGAATCAGGTGTTCCATACGGTGACGGTCGGAAGCAAATCGCGGTTTAATCCGTTTACCTTTCTCGACGTCGATTATATCCGCAAACAACCGAACAACGACTACGGTATTGCATATATCGAACAGGCGGGGGTGCGCGTCACCACTCTCGAGCGCACGGTGATCGACTGTATCGACGATGTTGATGCTTGCGGCGGGATCGACGAACTGCTCGGCGCACTCGGGCAAATTCGCATCCTCGATGAGAAAGAACTGCTCGGCGCACTCAACGCCTACAACTGTGTGCTTCTCTATCAAAAGGCGGGATATATTCTGCAACATTATCAAGAAAAATTCGGTTTTTCGGACGCTTTCTTTGACGAATGCAAACGGCATCTAACAAGGCAAGTGAAGTATTTCTTAAAGGACGAATACGGCGAAGTGGAATACAATTCCGAGTGGCGGCTGATGGCGCCGAAAAATCTCATTTCGCGGCTCGTAGGGGGTTATTAAATGGAATTTTCAAGACAATATCTCAATAGGTTGGCAGCACAGACGGGCTTCATCAAGGAGACGCTCGAAAAGGTCTTACGTCTTGCCGAAGTCTTGAAATTTCTTAATACCGATTCTGTAATTGGCGGGAAGCTCGCGCTGAAAGGTGGCACAGCAATCAATCTGACGGCGGTCGAACTTCCGCGGCTCTCCGTGGATATCGACCTCGATTATGCGGAGAACGTCGTCCGCGAGGAACTCCCTGCCGTAAAAGAAAAGATCGGCAAGCGCCTTACAGACTATATGTTCCAGGAAGGCTATTCGCTCATCGACACGCGGGAGTATTTCGCGCTCACGTCCTTTGTGTTCGGCTATATCAACTGCGCGGGCAATCGGGACAATATCAAAGTCGAGGTCAATTATCTCGACCGCTGTCATATCCTTCCCCTCGAGAAGAAGAGCCTTTTGACGAAGGGAATTATCGGTGGCTTTGACGTTCTCACGCTGAATACGACCGAACTATATGCCAGCAAGCTCAACGCGCTTTTATCGCGGGCGACGCCGCGGGACTTGTACGACGTCCATTCTATGATCGAGTGCGGCATTGTGAGCGACAAAACGTTACTCAAAAAATGCCTGATCTTTTATAGCGTCATCGCAGGCGACTATTCGATTTCGGAGCTGAATTACGCCAATATCGAAAGTCTGAATTTTTACAAATTCAAGACGCAGTTAAAGCCCGTGATCGCCAAGACGGACACTTTCGATATCGAAAAAGCCAAGACGACCGTAATCGACTACTTGAAAGAACTGATTGTCTTGACGGCGAGCGAAACCGAATTCGTCCGGGAAATGAAGGAGAAAATCTATGAACCGTCGCTCCTTTTCGACGACAAGGATATTGTCCAACGCATCTCACACCACCCCGCCGCATTGTGGCGCACAAGAGAGGCGGAATAGATCTTTAAAGCAATATGGGGTTCCTTTTAACGGAATTCAAGGATGTAGTTCATGATTTTTGTAATATAATCCGGGACAATGTCGGCTAGCATAAAAAACATGTTGATTTTTTTGTCGATTTAATGTATAATTATAGTATCACATCAAGGACATGAACAATGAAAGTCGCAATAATTGATGCCGACCTTATAGGCAGAAAACAACATAGATTTCCCAATCTCGCGTGTGAAAAGAGCGACAGCGGCAAGCGGACGCAGGCGGTGGAAATCATCTACAACTGTGTGGGAGCCATTCCCGACTTGCACAGGAAGAAGCCGCTTAAACTTCGGGAAAAACAATGAATAAGCGGTCTGACTAACCGCCAAACCGCTTATTCATAGAATCCCTATGGACATCCGCCGGAAGGCGGATATTTTTCGTATAAAGTTTCTTTTATTTAAGTTTGAAGATATTTTATTCTTCGGTTTCCTCGTCGGTTGTAAGGTCGGCTTTGGAGACCTCGCCTACGAATTGGTTGGTTTGAGAATCCACAAAGTAGATGTTGGTATAGTTGGAAAGAGAATCGTAATCTCCGAAGTAGACGAGCATGCCGTTGCATACCGTGGGCAAAAGTCCCGAAGTTCCTACGTTGGAGAAGAGAGTTTCGTCGGTATTCTCTCCCGCGGGGACGGCGATGTTGCAACGAACTATCGTCGCGCCGTTTCTGAAGTAGACCATATTTTCATAGATACCGAACACGTCTCCCGAAGAGTTGCTTATCTTGAGTCTGTTTTCGTCGTTGATGACGTAAAGACCGCCCGAAGTTTTTCCTATAACGAAGATCTCGGTATCGGAGAACACGCTGTTGTTTTTGTCGTCGAAAGCGTTTTTGTTTCTGAAAATATACAAGGAAGAATAATCGGAAACGTTGGAGATAAGCGCGCCCGTGAACTCGGGTTCACCCGTGATTGCGGAGAGATTGGTGTAGTGAAGAGAAGTCGTGCCGAAAGTATCGGTTATTCTGTAATAGACGAGTCCGTCGGACACCGACACGATGTTGCAACTCTCGGTTTCGGTAAGGAAGTGATTTCTTTCCGTGCCGTCGGGACGCATATACTCTATTATGGTACCCGAAGTGATGACGTCGCCATCGCCCGCCGCTCTCGAGATATATACGAACTCCGAAACGTCGTTCTCGTTATGAGACGAGGCATCGTAAGTCTTGTTTATGGGCATAACCGCGGAGTTGACTTTCTCGGCGATTTTGTTGACTTCTTTTTTCTTGCCGTCGGCGATCTTGACGGACACGAGATCTGTTCCGTCCAAAACCGTGAGATATACATTGTCGCCGTACTTGTAGAAGCCGTAAGGAGACGAGGAAGTGTTGTTTTCGCTTGTGTAGAGTTTGTAAGTTGCGCTGCCGTCTATCTTGGTGGCGAAGAAATCGGTGAGAGAAGTCTGTATGGTACCCGTCTTGTTCTGCTCGTTGTTGGGAGATGCGTAATAAACGAAATCGTCGAAGATGTAAATTCCGCCCTCGGCATAGCCCGAAGTTCCTATCGTCTTGCCCGACAGTCTTTCCACGCCTCTTACCTCGAACTTCATATCGTCGAGTACGAAAGTCTCTTCTACGGTTTCTTTCTCTTCGGTGTCGTTGCCGTCATCGTCCTTTACTGTTTTTTCGACGTCGATGACCGCAGAGCCGAAGTTGACAAGATCGAGATACTTTTCGTAATCGTTTTCGTCGAGATACCTGTTGTCATCGTTGCTGTCCACAACGTAAGGCGCGTAATCCTTGAAGTGAAGCCCCGTGAAATTATCCTTTATGGGGTTTTCCCGAGACTCGAACTCGCGACCGCTCTTTGCTCCGAAGAGAGGAACACGATAAAGCCCGCCCTTCGTTACGTTGTTAAAGACGTTGTTCTTTCCGTCGGTGTCGTCATAACCGCGGTATCCGTTGACGAAATACAAATAGTCCCCGTACTGAACGGCTGCGCTTCCGTTGTTGTGTACGACAAAGTCGGTATCTTGTACTCCGCTTAATTTTGCGCTTCCCAAACTGTTCGAGCAGCCCGTAAGCGGCACAAGACATATAGCAAGCGCAAGAATTATTGTAAGTAGTTTTTTCATTCTCAAATGCTCCTAAAGCGTAGTTTTTTCTAAGTTAACTAATTAAGTATATACTTTTTTGATCGCGTTGTCAACAAAAACGAGTATACTTTACCTTTCCGAGAGCGGATTTATTGTAACAGCCCATTTAATACTCCCTATAATCCCCTCAGTCTCGTCGCAACACGACAATATGAGTCGCTTTTTCCGACAAGCGGCAAAAGTCTCCTCTTTAGGTCGGTTGCTCCTCTTTCGTCAAAAAGTTTAACTTTTTGACGAGGTAAAAAAGGTCGAATTATTATAACAATCCCTTCAGTTGCCGCAAAGCGGCAACAGCTTCCCTTACTGCGTCGCAACAGTCGCTTTGAGACTCTCTTTTTCGCTATCGCTCAAAGAGGAGTCTTTTATGCTCCGTTGCTCCTTTTTAACCGAAAAGATAAACTTTTCGGTTATGTTTTTATAAGGTTAAATTATTATAATAGCCCCTTCGGGAGAAAAATCCGACCTTATGCCTTGGCCGCCCTTGGCGTTAGCTAAGGGGGGCTGGCGGCGTAGCCGTCTGGGGGGATTATGATTAAACGAATCCCCCGCCCGCGGAAACCACGCCTGAATTAAAATTTAAGTAAATCGCGAACTGTGCCCGCGGGGGCTGCCCCGCCCGCGGAAACCAACTTTGAATTACCAATCACCTATCTCGTGACTTTGGCTGCCCCGCCTCGCCGCTGCCAGTGTCTTTTTTGTTCTTTTTGTAACGGCGAAAGTTCTTGACAAATGTAAAGACGGTAATCGCTATTGCGACCGCAAAGAAAGCGAGAGCGACTATACATAAGATTTTGAATAAAGTCATATCGTGAACTCCTTTTTTTCTTGGCTTCTATTGGCTCCCTTTGGCGCTATGAACCCCAAAAGTTGGTTTTCGCGTTCAAAGGTTGGACTATTAATATTTAATAAAATGCACTTGACCTTAAAAGCGTCGTGGAGGTTCGGAACCCCATCGCAAGGGTTCCGACTCCTTTTGGCTACTTTTCAGAGCGTGAAAAGTAGCATTTAACCCAGCCTTTCATAAGGCAACTTTTAATAAAACTTAATTGGTTTGTTTCCAATTTCCAAATAAAATGTCTAATTATTATAAAAAATCCCCTCAGTCACCCAAAGGGTGCCAGCTCCCCTTATTTGAAACGCTACGCATTTCAAACAAAGGGAGCCAAGGGGGTGCGAATCCCGCTCAAACGCGGAAATAACATTAGAGTTAAAAATAACCTTTGTCGCAACTATGCCCGCGGTGGCGGCGCGCCACTCAAAAAATATCTTTCAGATTATCGAGGATAGTGGCGGACAGTCCCAACAATTTGCAGATTTTGACGGCGTCTTTGGGCATGGGGGCGCCTTTTTCTATGGGGATGAGACCGTAGTCCATATAACGTCTTACGGCGTCGGCGCCCATCGGGGAGTTTATCTCGTCGAAGTTTCGGCAAGAAATTCCCTTTACCTGATAGCGCGCCGAGGCGTTTAAGGCAACGCCGTCGAAGTGAGTCGTCATTATTACGGTATTTTGGGTTTGCGAAAAAGCGGCGACGAAAGCGCGGAAAATTGCCGAGCCTTCGAGTGCGTTTGTACCCGAGGCGAACTCGTCGGACAAAATGAGGCTCTTGCCTTTGGCGTTCTTTTTGTAGAGCGAGTCGAGACGCAAGACGTCCGCGGCAAAACTCGACAGTCCTTTTTCTTGGTCTTGAGCGTCGAGGGCGGCGACTTCTACGCTATCGAAGAGCGGCACGCAAGCCGAGGAAGCGAACACGAAGCAGCCCGACAGCGCGAGCGCGACATTGAGCGCGATAGTTTTGAGCGCGACGGTTTTTCCGCCCATATTCGCGCCCGTTATGACGGTCACGCCTTTCTCGGCGGTTATCGTTATGGGGCAGAAAGCGTTGCCGAGCGATTCGAGACAGGCGGCTATCATGGGATTTGTCGCGTCGCAAAGAGCGAGTTTGTCGCTTATTACAGGTCTTGAGAGGTTATGCCTTGCCGCTGTCGTCGCCTTTTGCAGCGCTACGTCCGCCTGTCCCAAGGCGAGAAGATTGCGGTACATATCCTCTCCGAAGGGAGCGAGTTTTCGGCTTATATCGGAAAGCACCTCGCAATATTTTTTGTATTCCAGCGCAGTCGTTTGGGAGAGTTCGAGGGATATGTCCTCGCCTTTTTTTCTTTTCTCCATCAACGCCTTGCGTTTTTGGCGGAGTTCGTTGAGTTCGGGAGAGAACCCGTCGTCTATATAGAACCCCTCACCGCTGCCCAAGAAGGAAAGCGGCTCCGACAAGGGGCGCAGAGTCAGCCCGACTTTTTCAAGCCCGAGGGCGGAGAACAACGCCTCGGCTTCGCAACAAGCCAAACAAAACGCCTTTACCTCGAACAGCTCGGTATCGAGAAGATCCCGCGAGCCAACGGCTTTCAAAGAAGTGGAAATATCTTTTATTCTCATGAGTAAGGTGTTGAGTTTTTCGGTCTCGGCGGGAGTCTTTTTCAACAGCGAAAGGAAAAAGTCCACGCGGTCGAGTTCGGCTTCGAGTTCTTTTTTGTCGGTAAAGAAAACGGGAAAAGAGCGCAACATTTTTGCGCCTATCCCCGACATGGGAGTCATCATATCCAAGGCGTATCTCAGCCCCGTCTCTTTTATCGTTTCGTAGTTCATTTTCTGTCTCCTTTGGGCGGCGAATAAATCTCCCCGACAATATCGAAAACGGGCACGGATACGCGTTTCGCCACCTCATCCACATATCTTTGTGCGTCGTAAGAAAAGCCCTTTACCGAGAAAGGATTCGTGCATATCGCCACAAGGTCGGGCGCGTTAAGCAGATATATCTTCTTTCCCGCGCGTAAAAAGTTTTGAGTGTTTTGCCTCGACGCGGTGATTTTTCCTTGGTCGGCGACAACGAGAGAAGAGAATTTAATTGCGCTCAAACGCTTTATTATGCCGTCGGTCAACGCCCCCGAAAGTAAAATTTCGTCGAAAAACTCCTCCGTCCCGATTTGAGAGAGGTCGTCCAAACAAATCCTCTCTCCGTTCTTTATCGCCGCTATACCCGAAGAGGGAAAATCTCCGCCCTCGTAACGCGGATAAAAAAAAGTCTCGGCAATGAACGCCGTCTCTTCCGCCGCGGTTTCGCAGTCGGGATAGGTAGAGGCTCCGCTGACAAGCACGGCTTCGTCGGCAAGCGCGCACGCCGAAAAAGTCTTTCTGCCCAAGGCTCCGTCAACATACATCTTTTGCGCCCCCATCTGCTTAAATAACCTCTTTATCTCCACAAGTTGAGACACTATGCTCGGTCCCGAGAGTTGTACATATCCCTCGTCCTCGGCAGAGAAAATGACGACCTCGCCCAAAGGCGTGTTTATCCCCGTCATGAACAGGATACGCTTTGATAGAGAACACTCCTTCAAAAGCCCCGCCGCCGTCGCTACCAGCGTCCCCTTCTTTACCGCGATTTTGGGCTTTTCGGTGCCGTATACCACATCGACGCTCTCTCCGTCTCTGCCAATGCTCGTAAGCGCCAACCTCTCGTCGCTTTGCTCCGCCAAACGAGAAAGAACGGTGGTCTTGCCCGCGTTCTTCTCCGTTCCGAGTATGACGACACAAAATTTTTCAGTCTCTTGCGCGAGTTTTTCGACAATCACGCCCTTTCCTCCTTACGCTGCCTTTGGGGATAGCGTCACGCTGCCGCGGAAACATTCTTTATCCCCCGAGACGGTTGAGAGGTCGAGGGAATTTTCGTCTATTCGGTAACGGATGTCGTATTGTTGTCCCGCCTTGAGTTCGTGCATAAAGTTTGCGTCTAATTCCGAGATATATTTATTGCCGAAGATTGCGGGGTCTACGACATTATAGAGCATATCGCCGTATCGGGCGTTGTTCATGTGGAAGTTTGTATCGAGTTCGCAGTTACGCACCTCGAAAGATTTGGTTTGGGAATTTGCTTTATCGAAAGCGGGCAAAGAGACAGCCTCTCCGCCGATAGCGAAGTCCGTTCTGTAATCCTCGGCGGGGAAGGGGAACAGCGGAGTTATTCTTTTCGGAGTATGCGTTACGAGGTCGAGCACGCACCATTTGGAGCTTCCCGTGATGACGATGTTTTGTTTCTCGTCGGTGACGAAAAAGTCACGGTCTGTGCTTGCCGCCTTTGGGGGATGAGGATACGTCAGAACTTTGAGGTGTTCTCCTATAAGGATTTCGCGAGTTATCTTCGCCGAGATTCTCGTGACTACCCAATACAGCCCCAAGGGACGCAACTCGAAACGGCTCAGTTTGAGTAAAGCCGCGTGTTCGGTCGCCGCGTCCTGAAAGAATTGCAGCACCGCCGAGGGCTTTAATTCTCCCATGACTCCCGTATCATGCACCGAAACGACAACATCCTTTGTATACACAAGATAATTATCCATAGTTTTTTTTCCTCGCTTTTGCTCTATTATACCCTTTGCCCGCCGTTATGTCAAGTCGGTAAGGTCGCAGAGGGCGTAAAGGCGAAAAAAGCGTCAATCTCGGCAACAAATTACAAAAAGGGGCATATACATAAGAAGTATAATATAAATAACTTTTTAAGTTATGAGAGGTGTATCGAAAATGCGGTTCGGATATAAAACAGTGATATTGGGCGGCAGCGTTACGGGAGTATTGACTCTTCGCGAGACCGATGAGGGCATAAGGGGCAGAGTCAAGACCTCGGCTGCGGGAGAGGACTTGCGTTTGGCGATTTTCGAGGGCGAAAACGCCTTTGCGATAGATTTTGTCGATTTCGAAGATTTCGGCTTGCCTCGACTCAACGTCAACAATCTGAACGTCTATATCGTGCAGGACGGGAAAATCGTCGCGCACGGCAAGACTGCTTTCAAACGCCTCGGAGACGCCTTCGTAACCCAAAAAGTGAGGAGCTTGTGTCATGATGAAAAGAAAAAGACGGCTGCTGAAAATTTTTCGGATGCCCTATCCCTCGACGCGTCGCCCGCACCCGACGCCAAACCCAAAATAACCGACTACTTTTTCACGATAGAACGCTATGACGACGACGCTATCGCCGAAGTCAACTATTTCGAGAAAGCCGCGTCTCAAACCGAGTCCCCCATCTCCGCCGTTGCCGCCCTTCCCACCGACTCCGCCGACCCCGCCCTTACCGCCGAAGCGAATGACGACGAAGGAAATAATGAGGGCGGGAAACGCCGAGGGATAAAGGGATACGGCTACGAGGGCAGACCTTTGCCTTCTGCCTTCGAGCGAGGGTTTTTGAGCGGAGAGTTTTACTTGAAGAACGCCGAGGCGACGCACCGAGAGCGATTGAAACGAGACAGGACGGAACATAAAAGGAAGAGTTCGCTTGCGAAAATCTCGGGAAAAGAGAAGGATTCGGAGAGCGATTTCAAAGAAGTTGCCGCGGGGAAAACTCCCATTGCGTCGGCAATCGAAGCCGACTTTTTCGAGGAAGTGTCGGCGCAACTCGACACGCTCATGAAAACGCATAAACACGAGGAGCGGTTGGAAAAATTGCTTCCCGCTTCCAAATGGATAACGATTCCCCTGGAAAGAGGCGAAAGTTACGTGCTCGGCACGCTTGCCGATATATATATTATGTATGGAGTCCCGAGTTCCGACCCCAATCCCCCCAAAGAACTTAAAGGCGCGGTTCGCCTTTCCGTGGAAGAGGACGGAAAAATAACCTATTTTTACATACTTATTCAAGACGCCAAAACAGGGAAATCAATATAGTAATGCGAATCCCCTCAGGCTCGTCGCAATGCGTCCTTTTATATCGCTTTCACCGACAAGCGGCGAAAGGCTCCTTTTGCGGACGATTGCTCCTCTTTCGTCAAAAAGGTAAACTTTTTGACGAGGAAAAAAAGGTTGAATTATTATAACAATCCCTTCAGTCGTGCATAAGCACGACAGCCACCCTTACTGCGTCGCAATGCGTCCTTTTATATCGCTTTTGGCAGCGTGACGCTGCACCCACAGTTCGCGATGTGGCGGTTTTTACTTCAAGCGTGGTTTCCGCGTTCAAAAGTAGTGGGTATTCTTATTTTGTTTTGCCAAAAGGCTCCTTTTGCGGACGATTGCTCCTTTTTCGTCAAAAAGGTAAACTTTTTGACGAGGAAAAAAAGGTCGATTTTATTATAACAATCCCTTCAGTCTCGTCGCAATGCGTCCTTTTATATCGCTTTCACCGACAAGCGGCGAAAGGCTCCTTTTACGGACGATTGCTCCTCTTTCGTCAAAAAGATGAACTTTTTGACGAGGTAAAAAAGGTTAGATTGATTGGCAACAGCCACCCTTACTAAGGGTGGCCCTTCGGGGGATAGAGATTATCAATCCCCGACCGCTGCCTTGGCTCCCTTTGTTTGAAATGCGTAGCGTTTCAAATAAGGGGAGCTGTCTGCAAAGCAGACTGAGGGGATTATAATCAATCCGACATTATTGTGTTTTGGCGAAGGAGATCAGGAGTTTTTCGGAGTAGAGAAGTTGGGGGCTTGCCGAGCTTTTTTGCTTTTCCGAGGGGGTTTGGGTTGGCAAGGGTGAATTATTATTCGAGCGATATTGTTCGCACAGTTCTTCGAGAGAGGGTCTTGCGGGGTCGGGATTTAAGATTACCGACAGCGGGATATAGACTTGTTCCGCAATTTCGGCGAAGTCGTTGATGAGTTTATCCGAAGCCATTTCCTTTGTATAGACGAGGAGTTGTTTCTCTTTGAATGCTTTTTGACATTCCGACTTGGTTTTGTTGAGGAATGTGACGGAGAAAAAGTCGGGTTTTCCGCCTCTGCTAAGCAAACGGAAAGAACCGAGGAGCTGCGTTTTGATAATATCGTCTTTATCGAAGTAGCCCTCTTCGGTAAGTTCTCGTTGAGTTGCGGTGATGAGGAAATCCTCGAGAGAAAAGCGGAAGTTTTTCATTCTCTTGAGGTAGCGAAGGTGACGGGAAAGCGTCGTTACCGAGACTCGGTAAGCGTTGAAATCCTTCCATTTATCGCGGATAGTCGTTTTGATTTTCTCCCGTTGTTCGGCGGCTTGAGTCATTGCCGCATTGAGGGAATCGCGTTGCGACGGCTCTCTTTTTTTCTCGGTCATAGCCGCGATTTGCTTTTCAAGGCTCTCGTTCTGCTTTTTGAGACTCTTTATTTCGCGGGAGATTTCTCTTATTTTGCGCTTGAAGTCGCTGATTTTTTCGGCGACGCGTCGGCGTTTTTCTCTTCTCGCCTTTTTTATCGTCGAGATTTTTTTCTTTTGGCTTGAGATTGCGGCAAAAGAGCGTTTTTCCTTTGTCACCGAGACGGCTTGAGAGTCTATCAAAAGGTCTTTGAAATCCGCGGAACCCGAGGCTGTGGGTACAAAACTGTTGTTGTATACGTCGTTGTTGTTTGCCTGTCTGTGGACTATGATACACGCGGGTTCGTCTGCGGACTCTTTGGTGACGGCAACGGTGTTCACGCCCACTATATTGGCGGCGGGGCTTTCGGACAAGTCGAAAATAACATTGTCGCCGTCCGCGCTCATGTCCTTTCCCTCGAACAGGATCTCCCCGTCGAGACCGAAAACTCTCGTAAAGATGAGGTCGTTGGATGAGATATTATTGAAATAATCCGTCTTTTTGAGGTGCAATATATGTTTTTGCAACCTCTTGACTCGCAAGACTTCGGGCGAAAGGACGGTTTCGCTCTCCTCGCTCTCTTGGAAAGGCGGGAATCCGTAACGACTTTCCGCCAAAATATCGTCCCCGATTTTCACGAGGTCGGAGTTGAAGATTTGCGTGCCGTTGTCTATTTTTTCCTTTACTATCCTGTATATGAGTTGTCGCTGTTTGCCGCTCATGCGTTGCTTTTTCTTGTCCACATCGAGCAAAAAGTCCGAGGCATGTTGCCTTAAACAGTCGTTGGCTTGCTCGGAGAACATCACCGTCTCGGGACCGCACTTTTGCCATTTGTAGCCGTTTTCGCGAAGTTTGGGCGAGACTTTGCTCGTTATATTTGCGGCAAGGTCGGTTCTGTACTCTTTTTTTATTATCCTGTGACGGAAATAGGCGCGGAAGAGATTGGTTATCGACTTGACAAAGCCTATAAGCGCGGATATAAGCAACGCCGCCGCCAAAAGACAGTCCCAAAAATCCGAGGAAGTTATGCAATTTGAAAGATTTACCCCCGTTTTAGAACATATTATTATCTCGGAGATAAGTTTGGGAAGCGAAATAATGACTGCGCCGAAAAAGCCCAAACTCAGCCACCCCGCCCTCGATTTTCGGAGAGTGAATAAAATTATTTTCTTTTCGGAGTATTGCTTCCCTTTTTTCATTGTCTTGTTATGCTCCCGCTACCAAACTGTATACGGCGTAAGATATGTAACCCGCAAGCAAGAGAAAGCCTTGCCAACGGTGCATTTTTTTGGTTATGAGCGCGGGGAGCGCGAATATGAGCGTCACCGCCGCCATCACGGGAAGGTGTATATACAGCCAAGTCGTGTCCATCGGAAGAGGCTTTATTAGCGCCGAAACGCCGACGACGAGCAGAATATTCAAGGTGTTCGCGCCTATTATATTTCCCAAAGAGATCGCCGAATGTTTCTTTATGAGCGACGTTATCGCAGTCACGAGTTCGGGCAAGGAAGTCCCTATCGCTATGAATATAAGCGAAATGACTCTTTCCGAGATGCCTATCGTCTCCGCGATTTTTATGCCGTTGTCTATCAGAAGTTTGGTTCCGAAGTACAGCACCGCCGCCGAAGCCACGAGAATTACAATATCCAAAAGCGTAAACACATTGGGATGAGCTTGCCTCTGTGTGGAAATTTTGTTCTTTATATCGGAGACGAACCCGTCCTTTTGGCAAGTTTGCTCTTTATCTCCGTCGGCGTTTGCGTCTACAGAGCCGCCCGAGGTTGCCTCGGTGTTCAAAGGCGCGAGAGGCTCGTTGGCGAGTTGTTTTTCCTTACGGCGAGACATAACGACGTTGAACACGATATAGAACACGAACAGAGCCGAAAGAAGTATTCCCGCATAAAGTCCTATTTCTCCGAAGGAGTAGGCGAATATCGCGAATATCGCGACGGCTAAGAAGAAAATAAGTATACTGCGTCGGAAGTCGGGATAATCGAATTTAGAAGGGCGTATCGCCTGAACCAGCCCCGCTATGAGCGCGGTGTTGCAAATTACCGAGCCTATCGCGTTTCCCGCCGCCATTTCCACCTGTCCTACCGCCGCCGCCATAGAGGAAGTCAGAAGTTCGGGCAAAGTGGTTCCTATGCTTACTATCGTTGCTCCTATGAGAATTTCACTCATTTTGAGTCTTTTGGCTATTCTTACCGCGGAGTCAACGAAGAAGTTTCCGCCGAAGATGATGAGGACGAATCCTATAATAAACAGCAGTATCCGAACAAACAGCATTTTTCTTTACTCCTTTCCGATGAGGGAAAAATTCGTTAAAAAAAGCGAAAATCGGTCTATAACTTTATAACGCTACAGACCGATTGGTCGAAGTGGCGAGACTCGAACTCGCGGCCTCTTAGTCCCGAACCAAGCGCGCTACCAACTGCGCTACACCTCGGCAGGACTTTTATTATATAACAAAAACATAACTCAACGCAACTCTTTTACAACAAAAAACGCAAAAACTTTAGCGCAAAATGCTGTTTTATGTAAGAAGGGAAAGCAAATCGAGTTCTTTCATTCGGTTTCTGTAATCTTCCCGCATTTGCGCGTAGAACTCCGTTTCCTCGGGAAGAGAGAAGTCGGGGAAGTAGGTTTCGCACACCGCCCTCAGCACGAAGAATCGGGAATATTCGAAGGACGACAGGTCTTGCGAAAAGAGTTGAGTCTGCGCGGTGACCTCTTGCAAAGTTATCTCGTCCTCGCACATAAAGGCGTCCCAAGCTCTGTTTATCTCTCCCTTTGCGTACAGCGTTATTTTGTGCGCAAAGTTCTCGTATACTATATCGCTCGCCGTCTCGAGTATGGGAGTCTCTCCCAACAGTATCACGCGTTTAAGCGAGGGACAGTTCCAAAAGGCGTTGTCGCCTATCTTTTTGACGGACTCGGGCAGTACCACCGAGTCGAGAACGCCGTTTGTGAAGGCGTATTCCGCAATCCTCACCGTCCCCTCGAGTACTTTGTAACTCGTGACGGACAGAGTCTCGGGATAAGAGAGCAACTCGAGTCCCAAGGGAGACGCCTTGTATAAAACGCCGTATGTATCGTAAAAACAGTCCTCGTAGTCGATTGCTTCGGGCTCGTCGTCGCTCTTTTGCGCCTCGGTCTTGTCGGAAGATATGACAACATCCTCTCCCGAAACGTCCAGAACGTATCTCGAAGTGTTTCGCGCGTAGTCCGCCACCGTCATATATATCTTTCCGTCGTCTGAGGCGGCAAGTTGAGAAGTGTAGTCTCTCAAATCCAACCTCACCTCTCCCGAAGAGAATATTTTGTCCGCCGAGATTTTGGTATAGGTGGTTTTGAGCGCGATTTCCGAACCGCTCCTCTTGTAATAGAACTGCGCGGCTTGCGGATAATGATTGTCGGACACCGTTATCGTGAGTAAGTCGTCGCTCTTTTGCGCGCTTTCTATCGCGGGCGGCTCGTAGTCCACATAGAAGGGAGTCGAGGAAGGTCTCGCCTCTTCTCCGTCAAAGCCTATCGGCAAAAGATTAAACATATATTTTCCGTTGTTTCGGAACACGGCGTCTCCGCCCATGTCCTCGAGAGACAACCCGATATTCACGGTGCCTATTATGTTGCTCAGCGCGCCGTTCTGACTCTTGAGAACACGAGAAGACGCGCCGTACAGTTGCTCGGAACGGAACAACTCTTTACCCGTAAAGAAGTCGGTTATAGAAAGATACAACGCCTTGAAGTTGCGTAAAGGATAGACGTTGGAGACCGAACTTATCTTGTTTATGCCCGCCTTGCCTATCGCCGCGTGTTCGGGATCGAACTCCGTCGCGCCCGAGTAAGTGTACGAACCCCACTTGGTATTCGAAGTCGCCGAAATCGCCACGTTGACGGAAAGTTTGCTGTATACCGAGGAACTCTGACTTCCGTCGAAAGGATCCAAAACCGCAGGCGCGCCCCAATCTCCGTAGAAAGCAAGGAAAGGCATGTTGAGTCGGGACTCTTCCGACAAAAGTCGCACAAAGCCCTCTACGTAAATGCCGTTCGGGAAGTAGTATTCTATATAATTGCGATCGACTTCGGAAAGAGTTATTCTCGCGACGACGAGAGCCGTGCCGTAAGGCGATACCGATATGCCGAATTCTCCGCTCGATTCGCAATCTCCCGTCATTCCGAGAATTGCGAAGTCGGGAGAAAGACTGCGAGGAGTGGCGGTACAAATCTCGTTGCCGACTCTTACCGACGGCTTTTCCATTATCGTCTCGTGCGAGATAGTGTATTCCAAAGTTCTGTCGCTCATGTTGTGTATCTCGAAGGCGAGAGTGTACTCTCCCGTCTTTTCGTCATCGTCTCCGAGGTCGAGTTTTGCCCGCATTCCGTCGTGCGCCGAAAGATATGCGGGAGAGGCAAGCGCCGCGGCAGGGTCGGCAAGTCCCGCGCCTTGGGAACGCGGCGACAGAGGAATTTCACCGTCGCGCATTATAAATGCAGTACTCATCAACAAGTTGTTGACAGCCTCGGCAAGTTCGTAGCCCGAAAGAGACAACTCGTCTCGGAGTTTTTTTCGTATTACCGCGGCAAGCCCCGCATAATTGGGAGACGCCATTGACGTTCCGTCGAGATTTTCGTATCTTGTCGTGCCCGAAGTCACCGCGCTGTTCACTCTGTACCCGGGCGTAGTTATCTCGGGCTTTATGGTAAGGTCAGACCCGGGTCCCCAGGACGAGAAAGTACTTACCGAAAATTCGTTGTTGTTTCTTCCCGACGAGGCGACCATCATCACGCCCCTTATCGAGGCGGGAGCCGACGCTATCGAGTAATCGGGACTGTCCGTCTTTGCCAAACCTTGCGTGGGATTGTCGTAAGAGGTACTCTTTCCCGCGTTTCCCCCCGCCGCCACGACGTTTATTCCCGCCGCCACGAGGCGACGAACAACGTCGTTGTAAACGGAGTTCTCGGGGACTCCCGAATCGGTGCCCAAACTCATGTTTACTACGTCTACGTCGAGTATGAGACAATCCTCGAGCGCGTCTACAAGCGTCGTTAAAGCCGCTCCGTCGTTATAGTTGGAAAAGACTTTGAGTATGGCAAGTTGCGCGTTGGGAGCGGCTCCGCGGAAGGAACCGCCGTTGTTTCCCGCAATTATTCCCGCAACATGCGTGCCATGCTCGGGAGAAGTATAATAATTTCTCCCGGGCGAAATATCGTTGTCTTTGTCGGCGTAATCGTATCTGAAAACCACCTTTTGATTGAGATAATAATTGGCGCGCGAACCGCCCTTGAGCAAGGAGCGCACCTCGTTTGTAAGATATGCCGAACTCTTTATCTTAGCCGTCTCGGTGGCGGGCATCACCGAAAACGCTTCGTGAGTCGTAAGCAGTCCCGTGTCCAACACCGCGACAAGCGTTCCCTCTCCGCCTATCGCCTCGCCGTATAAATCGTATATCTTGTTCGCCGAAAGAACACTTTGAAAATCTTCGATACTCTTCGTATCTTCGCCTTCACCTTCGCCGCTTTCGCCTTGCTCGCCTTCGCCCTCTTCCCCTTCGTCGGAGTCATCGCAGACCGCGTCGGAAAGAGTGAAAACGGGAGCGCGCTCGACTTCGGCAATTCCCGAGAGAGCCTTTGCCTTTTCGATAAGACCGTAAGGCATACGCGCAAAAATCGCCGTAGTCGCCAAGGCGTTTGTCGAGATTATCTCCGTCCGCCCCAACGACAAAAGCGCGTCTGTAGCCTTTTGCAACGCGTCGTCGGCTTTTTGACGGTTAGCCTCGCCCGCGGGAGAAGCAAAATATTCCCGAGGAGAAATGTCCCGCTCCTTTTTGAGATACCCGTCCATCACGGAATCCGCATCCAAAGATACGACAACATCCACTATCTCGTCGGCGGAAATCTCGCCCGACTCGAGGAGTTCGGGAACGTGCGGCGGAAAAACCGACGGAGCCGAAGGGGCGCAAGACAAACCGAATATCGAAAGAATTGCCGCCATCGCCGCAATAAATCTTAATTTTTTCATTTTTTAATCTCCCTCCGAGGTGCGCGAGTACCGAAATAAATAGCCTGAACTACCTTCAAATAGCATTATATCATATAAATATGAATCCTTACAAGTTCCATTTTCTGAAAATCCGTGAATATTCGGCAAAGGCAGCGTGACGGCGGGGCAGCCCCCGCGGGCGCAGTCGCGATGTAGGTGATTACTAATTCAAAGGTTATCTCCGCGTTCGAGCGGGATTCGCACCCCCCCCTTGGCTCCCTTTGGCGGTG
>CANPVN010000025.1 GCA_947581755.1 uncultured Clostridia bacterium
CCTCCTTTGGTATAATGTAAGAGGTTCCGACACCAAAAACAAAGAAAACCAAAGGAGGGCATCCAAAACAATGGATAATAATAGTTTAGCACACACGCGGTGGAATTGCAAGTATCACATAGTGTTTGCGCCGAAATTTAGGAGGAAAGCGATATACGGAGAGTATAAAGCGGAGATAGAAAAGATACTGCGGGAATTATGTGAATGGAAAGGAGTAGAAATAATAGAAGCGCACGCATGCGTAGACCACATACACATGTACGTAAGTATCCCACGAAACTAGCTGTAAGCAGTTTCGTGGGCTTCCTAAAGGGGAAAAGCGCATTGATACTGTTTGAGAGACATGCAAATTTGAAATACAAATATGGACAAAGACATTTCTGGTGCAGGGGCTTTTATGTAGATACGGTAGGAAGGAACGAGAAAGCGATAAAGGAATATATTCAAAACCAGGAAAAGGAAGACATGATAAGCGACCAAATAAGTATAAAGGAGTATACGGATCCGTTTAGCAAAAAAAGCTAATAGGTACCGATTGCAAGTGTCGGAACCACATACTCCTTAAGGAGTCGCTAATCCAATAGGGCTATGCCCGCATAAGAAAAACCACCAGCTAAGCTGGTGGATTCTTATTTTGTTTTTTAAAAAATTTATGCTGTATTTTTTTATCGGAATATAGAACTTTTTGACTTATTTTGCCTCTTATCTCTTTTTAAATTTAGGAGTGCTATAATTATCTCAACAAAAGAAATTATTGGAGGTTTTTTATGGCTAAAGAGTACAGCGATATAAAAAAGAAAGCAATGTTGGCAAAGAAAAGAATGAAAATGGGCTATTGGCAAAAACTTCAGCAAGAGAAATCCGAAATGTTGAAGAATATGTCGGGCTCGGAAGAAGACAAAAAATTGGCGAGTGAAGTTCAGCGGGAAAAATACAAAAGAGACGTTAATCGCGCTATGAACAAAAACAAATCCGATAATGACGAAGTCATGTATCAAAAAATCAAGGAAATGCTCGATGAGAATGAATGTGTTTTGAATCCGATAGGGACGCTGATAGATCAACAACTTTATTCGTCTATGGATGAGCCGAACAAACAACGTTATGTTCTCGAGCTTGCCGCAAAATACAGAGAGTTGAGAGAAAGATATTATAGAGAGCGTATCGGAAATCCTCTTGACGTAAGCGCAAAAATTTGATACAATATACCTATCTTTTAAAGAAGGTATAAAATGGCATTCGATTTAAAAAGTTTGAACGAAGAACAATTGAAACCGGTCCTGCAAACAGCAGGTCCGGTTTTAGTAACGGCAGGCGCCGGAAGCGGAAAAACAAGACTGCTAACGCATCGGGTTGCTCATATTATAAATGACCTTGGTGTGGATTCTTATAATATTCTTGCAATCACTTTTACAAATAAGGCGGCAAATGAAATGAAAGAGCGGCTTTCCGCTCTTGGAAAATCCGCTTATGGTTTATGGATTTCTACTTTTCATTCTTTGTGCGTCAGTATAATGCGACGTTATGTAGTGGAATTGGGTAATAATTATACCTCTTCTTTTTCTATTTACGACGAGGATGAAAAATTAAAACTTTTGAAAAATATAACAAACGGAGAAGATGATTTGGCAAAACGCGCCGAGTCTTTTATTTCCATGGCAAAGAACGAAGGCGTCGATTGTGAGGATGCGGAGACAAAATTCACTTTGATTGCCGATATTGAAAATCTTTGCAAGATATATAAAGCGTATAGTAATGCACTGATGGCAAACAACGCTTTCGATTTTGACGATTTGTTATTGACTGCTTTCAAGATTTTGAATATGGTTCCAAAAGCGCGAGAATATTATCAAGAAAGGTTTAAGTATATACATGTTGACGAATTTCAGGACACCAACAATATTCAATATCAAATAGTAAAGCTTTTGGCACAGAAATACAAGAATATACTTGTAGTAGGAGATGAAGATCAAAGTATTTACGGCTGGCGCGGAGCGAACATAGAAAATATAGGTTCGTTCATCGATGATTTCAATCCCACCGTTTTTAAGTTGGAACAAAATTATAGATCTACGAAAAACATTTTGGATATAGCTAATTTATTGATAAAAAACAATACGACGAGAATCGATAAAAGTTTGTGGACGGAAAACGAAGAAGGGGCAAAGCCTTATTATTTTGTTGCCAATACCGAAACCGATGAAGCGGAATTTGTTGTGCAGACTATAATGTCATTACGAAAGGAAGGTTATTCTCTTAATGATTTTGCAATTTTGATGCGAGTCAATGCATTGTCGAGAAGTTTCGAACAAAAATTTATTTTATACAACATAAAGCATAAAGTTTACGGAGGCTTTAAGTTCTTCGAAAGAAAGGAAATTAAGGATTTGTTGGCGTACATGAGAGTCGCTGTAAACCATTCGGATAACGAAGCCTTACTCAGGATAATAAATTTTCCCAAACGCGGCATAGGAGAAAGCACTGTAGCACAAGCAAATAATTATGCCATGTTAAACAACCTGAGGCTTTACGATGTTCTTATAACGATTTCCGACAACAAAGACTTGCCTTTGAGTGTAATTAAAAAGTTGAAACCGTTTGAAGATGTTTTACATACTTTGGATGATTTGAAGACAAAAGACGATCCGTATGAATTTTTAAGCGCATTGGTGGAGACTTTGAATTTGCGAGAAGTTTACGGCGAAGATACCGATGAAAATGTTGCCAGAAAAATGAATATTTCCGAATTGATACACACGGCTCAGGAATTTAACTTATCACATCAAAATATCTTTGATATTTCCGATGAAAAAGAATACGGTAAACTCGAAAACTTTTTGCAGATGGTTTCTCTTTATACCGATATGGATGAAATGGATAACGATGACGGGTGCGTAAATATTATTACCGCGCATAGCGCAAAAGGCTTGGAATTTAAAGTGGTCTTTATTATAGGAATGGAGGAAAATTTATTTCCCACAAGGCGCAGTGTGGAAAATTGCGATATCGAAGAAGAGCGTCGTCTTATGTATGTTGCAATCACGAGAGCGCAGAAACGACTTTTTATAACAAGAGCGCGTAGCAGGTTCTTATACGGCGCGAGAAAAGATATGTTGCCAAGTCGATTCTTATATGAGATCGGAATGGAAAAATCCAGAGAAAAACAAGCAAATAATGCATTTTATAGGGCAGGTTCTCAAAAAGAGAACAGTGAAAAAATCACTTTTTACGTGAATAAATCCAAAGTTGAGAACAAAACGCCTATTGAGGTGTTCAAGATAGGCACGAGGATACGGCATAAAAAATTCGGAGAAGGGGAAATAATTTCCATAGAAGAAGGCGGGCGATATGCGGTCATAAGATTTGCTCATGCAGGCGATTTAACGCTCTCCTTGCAATTTGCTCCGATAGAAATTATCAAAGGAAAATAATATGGATAGAATGAGATATTTGGTTGACTTGTTGAATGACTATGCTTACAAGTACTATGTGTTGGATGAACCCACGGTTTCGGACGGTGAGTATGACAAGTTGTATGATGAATTGGTTGCGCTTGAAAAAAATACAGGCGTAATATTGTCGGATTCTCCAACGAGAAGAGTCGGTGGAGAACCTTTGGAAAAATTTGTTCAGCATACTCACATAAAGCGACTTTACAGCCTTGATAAGTCTCAAAGTTTCGAAGGTTTGAGAGAATGGGATTTAAAGTTGAAAAAGGATTCGCCAAATTTGATTTATACGCTTGAATATAAACTCGACGGTTTGACTTTATGTTTGACATATAAAGACGGAGAATACGTAGGGGCGTCCACTCGAGGAAACGGAACGGTGGGAGAAGATGTTACCGAACAAGTCCGTACTATAAAATCAATTCCCGCCAGGATCCCTTATAAAGGAACCGTTGAGGTGCAGGGAGAGGGAATTATGAGGTGGAGCGCGTTTGAAAAATACAACAAAACCGCTTCCGAACCTTTGAAAAATCCCAGAAACGGAGTAGCCGGCGCTATAAGAAATCTCGATCCCAAGGTGACGGCAAAGCGTAATCTCGATATAATATTTTACAATGTCAATTATATCGACGATGCTTCTTTGGTTACTACTCAAGAACAATGCATAGAGTTTTTGAAAAACAATAATTTTAAAGTGGATATGTTGATAACAACGTCTGATATAGAGAAAATCATTAAGATAATATCTCAAGTTGATAGAAATTCTCTTGATTTTATGATAGACGGCATGGTTATCAAGGTGAATGATTTCAAGGAAAGAGCGCGACTTGGATATACGGATAAATTTCCGAGATGGGCGATAGCATATAAATTCGAAGCGGAAGAAACAACTACGCTTTTGAAAAATGTTGTATGGCAAGTCGGACGAACGGGAAAGCTGACGCCTTTGGCGATATTGAGTCCCGTTGAACTTTGCGGCGCTACCGTGCGAAGGGCGACGCTTAATAATTACGGAGATATAGTAAGAAAAAAGATAAAAAAGAATTGTCGCGTTTTTGTACGAAGAAGCAACGATGTTATTCCCGAGGTTCTCGGAGTGGCGGAATCGGATTGCGGAGAGACCATAGAAAAGCCCTCGGTTTGTCCTGCGTGCGGCGCGACATTGACAGAAGAGGGAGCAAATTTGTTTTGTCCCAATGAGTATAATTGCGCGCCTCAAATTTGCGGAAAATTGGAATTGTTTGTCTCAAAGGACGCTATGGATATCGAAGGTGTAAGCACAAAGACAATCCAACAACTTTATGAAAAACTCAAGATAACAAGCGCGGATATGCTGTACTCGATAACCGCAGAGGATTTGAAAAAAATAGACGGATTTCAGGACTTGAAGATAAGCAATTTTCTCTCAGAGGTCGAAAAGAGCAAATCGGCGGATTTATCGCATTTTATTTACGCGCTCGGAATAGAAAATGTCGGCAAAAAGTTGGCGGGTGTTTTGGCGGAAAAATTCGGAAATACGGATAATCTTGCCGCGGCAAGTTTTGAAGAACTTTGTCAAATAGACGATGTCGGAGTTATAGTTGCCGGAGCCATAAAAAATTTCTTTATCAAGCATCAAGGGTTGATCGAAAAATTCAAGCAGATAGGAATAAATCCCACTTTCGAAAAGAAACATTTCGATTCTCCGATTGCAGGAAAAAGTTTTTTGTTTACAGGCACATTATCGGGCTATAAACGCTCTCAAGCGCAAAACCTGGTTGAGCAAAAAGGCGGAGTAATAGCGTCCTCTGTCAACTCTAAATTGGACTATTTGGTAGTGGGAGACGCTCCCGGTTCGAAATTAGACAAAGCCCAAAAATTAAATATAAAGATATTGGATGAAAATGCTTTTATTTTATTATTAAACAGTTGAAAAATTTATTGAAATGTGATACAATTAATTCGATTTATTAATTGAGGTAGTATAATGAAAAGTATGACAGGCTACGGCAAGGGCGTTGCCGAAAAAGATTTTAGAAGAGTAACCATAGAAATTAAAACGGTTAATAATCGTTATTTGGAAATAAATTCGAGATTGCCTAAAACTTTGATTTCTTGTGATGAGAAGATTCGCTCTATTATACGGGAACGCGTAAAAAGAGGAAGCGTAGAAGTTTACTTTAATTATGACAATAATACAGAAAGCAATAAAACGATATTTATAGACAGTAGTCTGGCGTCTCAGTACGTCGAAGTTGCAAAAGAATTGTCCGAAGAATTGGATTTGATGAATGATGTTGCCATTTCCGGCGTTCTCAGAGTTCCGGAAGTAATGAAGGTCGAAACAATGGATGATGATTCCGAGATAATTATGGCTCTTACGGAAGAGGCGGCAAAGATTGCCATGGATGATCTGGAAACCATGCGCATAAGGGAGGGCGAAACAACAAAAGAGGATTTTATTCTGCTTATTTGCAAAATCGAAAGCGCTTTGTTCAGAATAAGAGAGTTGGCGCCCAAAGTAGTGGATGATTACAGAGAAAAAATCAAAAAGAGAATATCCGAATTTCTCGGAGAAGTTGAAATCGATCAAGCGCGATTGCTTAACGAAGTTGCATTTTTTGCAGACAAGGCGGATATTAATGAAGAGATTTCCAGACTCGGGAGCCACATTTCTCAATTCCGTTTATGTTTATCCGCCGATGAAGCGATTGGAAGAAAGTTGGATTTTCTTTCTCAGGAAATGGGAAGGGAGATCAACACGATCGGAAGTAAATCAAACAATATTGAAATCACCAATTTGGTTTTGGAAATGAAAAACGAGTTGGAAAAATTAAAGGAACAAATAAGAAATGTCGAATAATATCTCACATAAAGGCTTATTAATCATATTATCCGGACCTTCGGGAGCGGGAAAAGGTGTTATTTATAACTCTGTAATCGAGAGGATGCCTAATATAAAAAAATCAATATCGGTTACCACAAGAGCGCCGCGCCCTCATGAAATCGACGGTATACATTATCATTTTATAAATATAGGCAAATATCGTGAAATGATTGCCAATAATGAATTTTTGGAGACGGCATCCGTTTACAAAAACTTTTACGGTACACCTAAAGCGCCCGTATTTGAAATGTTGGAAAACGGCGATGACGTAATGTTTGAAATAGATGTGCTCGGAACCAAGCAGATTAAAGAAAAGTATCCGGAAAGCATAGCGATATTTATCATGACGCCGTCTTTCAAGGTTTTGGAACAAAGACTTCGCGGAAGGAATACCGAGACGGAAGACAGTATCAAGACAAGACTCGGAAATGCAAAGCACGAACTAAAAGAATATAAACTTTACGATTATTTTGTTATAAATGACGATATAGATGAAGCAATAGATAATGTCATGTCTATTATTAAGGCGGAAAAACTTCGTATCGAAAAAAATGAAGATTTAATAAATAAAATGCTGGAAGAGATGAGGTAATTAAATTATGATGATCGAACCCCCTATTGACAAATTGGTCGAAGAAGTCGGATGTAAGTATGCTCTTGTTTGTTTGGTTGCGTCAAGAACACAATTTTTGTTGAAGAACAGACCGGAGACAGTAAAAGAATCCGGTTTATGTCCCGTAACTTATGCCGCTACGGAAGTTTATAAAGGCAAGGTAAAGATAATCGGTGAAGAGTAATTTGCTCGTCGGAAAATGTATAGTCGTAGCAGTCACCGGTGGAATTGCGGCATATAAAACTTGCGAGATTGTCAGTCTGCTAAAGAAAAGAGGAGCGAATGTAAAAGTCGTTATGACAGAAAATGCCACGCGATTTGTTTCTCCGTTGACTTTCGAAACCCTTTCCGATAATCCCGTTATAACAAATACTTTTTCTCGACCCAAAACATGGGAGGTCGAGCATATAGCGTTGGCAAAACAAGCGGATCTTTTTTTAATTGCGCCGTGTACAGCCAATGTGATAGGAAAGATTGCGTCGGGTATTGCCGACGATTTTTTGACTACTACGGTTATGGCTTGTAAGTGTCCCGTTGTCATTGCTCCCGCGATGAATACGGCTATGTATCAAAATCCTATTGTCCAACGTAATTGTAATACTCTTAAAGAGTTGGGATATTATTTCATAAATCCGGCTTCCGGATTTTTGGCATGCGGAGATATAGGGCAAGGCAGATTGCCCGAACCTTCCTCAATTGTTGAATATGTATGTAATCTTTTGTTTTTGTCTATGGATTTAAAGGACAAGAGAATTTTGATTACTGCAGGCGCTACGAGCGAGCCTATCGATGCGGTTCGCTTTATTACCAATCGGTCAAGCGGAAAAATGGGATATGGTTTGGCAAAGGCAGCCATTGAGAGAGGCGCTTCCGTCACTGTCATTTTGGGGCAAGTCAAGATAAGTTTTGACGATTTGAAAGCCGAGATTGTAAAAGTATCTACCACAAACGAGATGTTCGAAGCCGTTAAAAAAATTTACGGGGACTTCGACTATATTATAATGGCTGCGGCTCCGGGTGATTATCGCCCCGAGAAATTTAGCAAGGACAAGCTTAAAGATGACAAAATTTCATTGACGCTTGTTAAAAATCCCGATATAGCAAAGTTTGTAGGAGAAAACAAAAGGGCAGGCAAGTTGATAATTTTTTGCGCCGAAACAAAAAATCTTAAGGAATATGCAAGAGAAAAACTCACTAAAAAACATGCGGATATGGTTATAGCAAATGATGTAACAAAGTCAGGCGCAGGGTTTGACGGAGATACGAACATAGTTTCGGTCATAACAAAAGATACCGAAGAAGATATTCCTTTGACCGATAAATATATATTGTCGGGTATGATACTTGACAGGATCTTGAATTTATAAAAATGTACGCAAAGGTAATAGTTGACATAAGCAACTCGGAAGTAGATAAAGTTTTCGATTATGATCTCGATAAATACGATTTACAGCCCGGGTATAGGGTAATTGTGCCTTTCGGCAAAAATGAAATCGAAGGCTATATTATCGGAATTTCGGAAACGACCGATTGTCCGAAAGATAAAATAAAAAAAATCATAAAACCGATAGACAATCTGCCCGTTATAGGAAAAGAGTTTTTGGAACTTATGGAATTTATGAGGAGAAAATATCATCTCCGTATAGTTGATGTTTTAAGACTCTTTATTCCCGCGCAGATGCGAGGCGACAGAGTAAAAGAACTGACAAGAAAATATGCATATGTAAACGAAGAATATTTGTTGCTTCCCGTCGATAATTTTATCAAACCTACAGCCATCGCGCAGAGAGAAATTTATCAATATCTTACCGAAGTAAAATCGGCTTCTTTGACAGAACTGAACGAGAATTTTTCCGCTTCCGCGCTTCGCAATTTGGTCGCAAGAGGCATCGTTTCGTTAACCGACAAACAATTGCGGCGTGTTCCATATTCCCAAACAGAGGATGACATAAAAACGGATTTTGTTCTTTCGGAAGATCAGAACAATGCTTTTGAAACAATTTGCAATTCCGATTTTAATAAATTTTTGTTGCACGGTGTTACGGGAAGCGGAAAAACGGAAGTTTATATTCGCTGCATTTCGCAAGTTATAAAACAAGGGAAGACGGCAATAATGCTTGTTCCGGAAATATCTTTGACTCCGCAGATCCTTAGGACTTTCAGGACTCGCTTCGGGGATAAAGTCGCATTGCTTCACAGTGGATTATCCGTCGGCGAAAGATTCGATGAATGGCAAAGACTTTTGACGGGGGAAGCTGTTATAGCGGTAGGTGCGCGTTCCGCAATATTTGCGCCACTGAAAAACATAGGAATAATCATTATAGATGAAGAACACGATTCAAGTTATAATTCCGAAAGCAATCCGAGATACTTCACTTCCGAGGTCGCGGAATTCAGACAAAGTTATAATGATTGTAAGATAGTATACGGAAGCGCAACTCCGTCGATAGAAAGTTTTTATCGAACGGAAATCGGAGAGTTGCAATTGATCAAAATGCCAAAGAGAGTCAAGTCCAGACCGTTGCCCGATATAGAAGTCGTTAATATGTGCGAAGAACTTTATCAAGGCAACAATGGGGTTTTTTCCGAAAAACTTCAAGATGAACTTTTCAAATGTATTAAAGCAGGGAATCAAGCCATAATTTTTATAAACAGAAGAGGTTATTCTTCCTTTGTTATGTGCAAAAAATGCGGGTATGTCGCCAAATGCGAGGCTTGTGACGTATCTTTGGTTTATCATAAGGATGAAGATGTTTTGAAATGTCACTATTGTAATAATCGCTATTCTATGTTGGATGTTTGTCCCAATTGCGGAAGCGAGCATATAAGGCAGGGCTATGTGGGCACCCAAAAGGTAGCCGAAACATTGCAGGAAATGTTTCCAAATGAAAAAGTCCTCAGAATGGATAATGATACTACCCGAGGGAAAGATTCTCATCTTAAAATTTTAAGCGAATTTGCTTCGGGAAAAGCAAAAATTCTTGTGGGCACTCAAATGGTTGCAAAAGGGCATGATTTTCCCAATGTTACCTTGGTGGGTATTGTGGACGCCGATATGAGTCTGCATTTTGCGGATTTCAGAAGCGCAGAACGGACATATCAACTTATAACACAAGTAGCGGGAAGAGCGGGCAGAGACGATAAAGTAGGTAAAGTTGTTTTACAAACGTACTCGCCGCATCATTATGTTTATAAATTCGCGTTGACTAACGACTATATGGGATTTTATAAAAAGGAACTCAATTTGCGCGAAGTTACAAAATATCCGCCGTTTTCAAAACTTGTCCGAATTTTGGTACAGTCAGAAGATGAACTTAAGGCTCAACAGAATTTGAAAAAAATTTACGATGTTATAAACGAGTTCGCAGTCGATCATCCCGATAACTTTGCGTTTTTATCTGCAATGAAGTCGCCTATGAAAAAAATTCAACTTAAATACAGGGTACAAATATTGATGCGCATAGTAAAAAACGAAGATGAAACAATATCGACTGTTTATAAGGCGATTGATGATAACGTAGATAAAAAAGTTTCTTGCTTTGTGGAGATAAATCCCAATAGCTTATATTAGGAGGAAAATATGGCAATAAGACAAATCGCAAAACTCGGCGATTCGATATTACGAGAAAAAGCAAAGGTCGTCACAATATTCGATGACAATCTCGGGACACTTTTGGATGATATGACGGAGACTATGTTTTTTGAGGAAGGCGTTGGACTTGCCGCGCCTCAAGTCAGTATATTAAAGCGCATTTGCGTCATAAGTGTTGACGGGAAAACAATTTACGAACTTGTTAATCCGGAAATAATAAAATCTTCCGGTACTCAAAAGGGAGCCGAGGGGTGTTTAAGTATTCCCAACAGAAACGGTGTGGTGGAAAGGCCCAAGGAAATTACCGTTAAATATCAGGATAGAAGCGGCAAAAACAAGGAAATTACGGTGAGTGATTTTACTGCTGTTGCCTTTTGTCATGAAATAGATCATCTTAACGGTGTGTTGTTTATAGATAAAATTACTTCCGAGCAATAAAATCTTAAGGAGTTTGCATGAGAGTCATTTTTATGGGTACCGGTGAGTTTGCGATTCCCTCATTAAAGGCACTGCATGCCGATGGGTATCGTATCATAGCAGTAATAACTCAACCGGATCGCGCCAAAGATCGAAAGGGAAATATCATAGAAGGCGAATTGAAAAAGACGGCGCTCGAGTTGGGGCTTGAGGTTTATCAATTTGAAAAAATAAAACTTCATGCCGAAGAATTGCGCAGATTGAATCCCGATTTTATGGTAACGGCTTCTTACGGACAAATTTTAAGTCGGGAAATTCTTGATATTGCGCCTATATATAACGTACACGCTTCTTTGCTTCCGAAATACAGGGGAAGCGCTCCGATTCAATGGGCGATAATAAACGGAGAAAGTGAAACGGGCGTAACCATTATGAAGACCGAAGAAGGATTGGATACGGGAGACATTTTATCCTTTTGCAAGGTTCCGATTTATGAAGGCGAAACTTACGGAGAGTTGTTTGATATTCTCAAAGTCGCGGGCGCCGAATTATTGTCTGAAACTCTTATCAAACTGAAAAACAATCAAATAATTCCTATAAAACAAGATTCCGCTTGCGCTACAAAATGCAGAATGCTCACCAACGATGTCGCAAAAATCGATTGGAGTAAATCGAATACTGAAATAATCAATTTAATAAGAGGCTTGAATCCCAAACCCGGAGCCTTTACAACCGTTAACGATAATATTTTAAAAATTCTTTCTGCGCAAGCGGATGAAGGAAATTCCTTGGGAATAGGAAAAATAGAAATTACCAAACAGATAAAAGTCGGATGCGGCAGAGGTAATATAATAATAAAAAAACTGCAATTATCGGGCAAAAAAGAAATGCTTGCCGAAAATTTTATAAATGGGAACCGAGGATTAAATGGACTCATCTGTATCTAAAGAAAAAGACAGAGAATTGATTACTTATTATGCTTTGCATAAAGTATTTGTAGACGGCGCTTTTTCTTCTATCGTATTAAACGATGCATTAAAAGAGAACAGAACAGAGGCGCCTTCTATTACAAAATTATTTTACGGTGTTTTGGATAAAAGCATTCAATTCGATTATTTGATAGATAACGCCGTAGCCAAACGACCCAAGACAAGCGTGCGGATACTTTTGAAGATGGGACTTTACATGATGCGTTATATGTCTGTTCCCGATTATGCTGCGGTAGATAAAATCGTTTCTCTTTGCAAAACCGTCGGTAAAGCCGGGATTGCGGGATTTGTAAACGCCTTTTTAAGAAAAAATTCCGAATTGAGTTTGCCTTCTCGTGAGGAGGTTGACGAAAATACTTATCTGTCTGTTATTTACAGTTATCCCAAATGGGCGATTGAAAAACTTGTCGAAGAATACGGGAGCGGTTTTGTTGAAGAATTTTTATCTGCCGACATCAATTTGTATACGCATATAAGGGCGAATATAACAAAAATCGACAATACGGAATTTGATAAAAAAATGCAGGCAATCGGATATGAAAACAAGAGCAAATACGGTTATTATGTCACGCATAATCAGTTGCAACAGTTGAAAAAATCCGATTATATAATACAATCCTTTCCGTCCATGGCTGCAATATACGCATTAATTGACGGATTGACAATCGATAACGCTTTGGATTTATGCGCAGCGCCGGGAGGTAAAGCGATTTTAATCAAACAACTGACGGGAGCCTTGGTAACGGCTTGCGATATTTTACCGCACAGAGTAAAATTGATTAATAAATATGCATCTTCGGTGGGAATAAGCGATATAAAAATAGCAGTCAATGATGCTAAAAATTTTTTGTTCGAATGGGTGGATTTTTTTGATTTTGTATTATGCGATGTTCCTTGTTCGAACTTCGGCGTGGTAGGTTCGAAACCCGATATAGTCATTAATAAAAACGAGCATGATACCGAGGGATTAAAAAAATCTCAATACGATATTTTGAATACGGCTGCCCACTATGTTAAACCCAATGGTATATTGGCGTATTCTACTTGCACCGTATTTAAAGATGAAAACGAATCAATAGCCGAAAAATTTTTGTCGGAACATAAAAATTTCATTCTTGAGCCAATCACAGGTGAATTTGCAGATGGAAACGGATTTTTGAAGATTTTACCGCAAAAAGATCATTGCGGTGCGTTTTTTGCTGTCCGCTTCAGGAGAATTTCATGAAAGCGCTTTTAACGGATTTTGATTTTAATAAAATAAAAGGACTTGTACATGACTTCGGAGAACCCGAATTTCGCGCATTGCAACTTTATCAGTGGATAAATCGCGGCGTGAGTTTTGAAAATATGTCGAATTTACCGAAAACTTTAACGGAAAAACTTTCGGAAAACTTTGATGCGTCGGGTGTTTCGATTAATAAAAATTTTGTTTCAAAGGATAAATCCGTTAAATATCTTTTCGAATTGAGAGACGGAAATCTTATTGAGGGAATTTTAATGCCGCATTCTTATGCGAATACTTTATGTGTATCCACTCAAGTCGGATGCAGAATGAATTGCGCTTTCTGCGCATCCGGTATATCGGGTTTGGAAAGGAATTTAACCTGTGGCGAAATTCTCGGAGAGGTTATTTCCGCAAATAATTTTATCGGCGGTGATTTGAAAAATAGAAAAATAGGGAATCTTGTTCTTATGGGTAGTGGTGAACCGCTTGATAATTATGATGAAGTATCCGAATTTCTGAAACTTGTGACCGATCCGAATGGGCTTAACATGAGCGAAAGGAATATTTCGTTATCGACTTGCGGGCTTGTCGATAAGATTTATCGACTTGCGGACGACGGGCATAGTGTTACATTGTCGATTTCCTTGCACTCCGCTGTCGAAGACGTAAGAAACGAGTTGATTCCCGCATCGAAAGCGAATCCTTTATCGGAAATAAAAAAAGCAGCAAAATATTATTTTGAAAAGACGGGTAGAAGAGTTATTTACGAGTATATTCTGATTAAGGATAAAAACGATTCTCGCTACGATGCAGAGAAGTTGGCGTATATGGCAAAAGGTTTTCCCGTGCATGTGAATCTTATAATGCTAAATCCCGTGAAAGAAAAAAATCTTTTGCCGTGTTCGTTAAGAACGGCTCAAAAATTTCAAAAATATCTTTCCGACTTAAATGTCTCCGTTACAATGCGTCACTCCTTCGGAGTGGATATAAGCGGGGCTTGCGGACAACTAAGAAGGAAATATATTCATTAATAAACCTTGTTATGACAGATATAAACTATACAAAAGGAGAAAAGTAATGAAAGATGTTTTTATATCGCCCTCGATTTTAAGCGCAGATTTTACAAAGATGGGAACAGCAGTCAAGACGATCGAAGATTATTCAGATTACATTCATTGTGATGTTATGGATGGACTTTTTGTGCCCAATATTTCATTCGGTCCCAAAATGGTCAAAGATATCAGAAAAATCTGTACCGCGCCTTTGGATGTCCATCTTATGATAGTGGAGCCCGAACGATACGTTCAGACTTTTATCGAGTCGGGAGCGGACATTCTTACGTTTCATATAGAAGCGACGAAAAAGCCGGCAGACGTCCTTGAATCAATAAAAGCGAGAAATATAAAGAGCGGTCTTGCGATAAGTCCCGATACCGAAATCGATACTGTTCGAAAATTCTTGCATTTGTGCGATGTGGTGGTCTTGATGAGCGTATATCCGGGATTCGGAGGACAGAAATTTTTGGAGAAAAGTATTGAACGATTGGATAGGTTGACGGAACTTCGTAATAAAGTAAATCCCGATGCTCTTATTGAAATAGACGGAGGTATAAATTTATCCAATTATGAAGAGGTTATAGCGCACGGAGCCGATATATTGGTGGCAGGCAGCGCCGTACTTAACGCCGAAGATCCCATATCTGTTATAAAAGAAATAAAAAAAATTCAGTAACCAAAAAATTTTTACCGCCATATAATTTAACATAAAGGTAAAAAAAGATTTCAGCCTTTATGCGTTATCAAAGGAGGGTAAAATATGATAATCTGCATCAGAGCTCCTAAAATTTTGCGTGGAGTGTTGAGATTATTTTTTAAAAAGTAACCGAACTTGTCAAAGAAAAATTAAAAGTGTCGCTGTTTAAGGCGACACTTTTGATTTTTACAGAAAAAAACGATATAGCAAAAACCATATCGTTTGCTGTCATAAAATAATTACAAAATCAGTTTTCTTTGTTCTGTGTACGCAAACATCGAGTACAAACATACTCAGTACTCTCTACGCCATCGATTTCTACTTTTACTTTATGGACATTTGCATTGAAAGTTCTCTTTGTGCGTCTGTTGGAATGGCTTACATTATTGCCACTTACTTTACCTTTTCCGCATATTACGCAAACTCTGCTCATTTGGACACCTCCCAGCGATATTCTTGCCTAAATAATATAGCATTATTTTTGATTTCTTGCAACTAAAAAAAGGCATTTTTTTTAGAAAATCAGAGAAAATTTTATTATTAGCGTAATTTTTCCTTGCCATTCATCGTAAAAAGGAGTAAAATAGTCTAAGGAGATTCCGAATTCTATGAAAGCCGTCAGCACCTCGAATGTTTATGGGAAAATATCTGTTGCGGAAAAGGCGATAGCGCAAACTGTTGCCGATTCTGTCTTGGAGTGCTATGGTGTTGTGGCTTTGAAAAACAGAAACGTATTCAATACGGTAGGACAATTTATTAAACGAAAAAATTATTTTACCGGAATAAAGATTAAAACGATCGGAGACAGAATATATATTTCATTGAGCGTTGTTCTCAAGTATGGAATATCAATAGAAGCTGTTTCTCAATCATTACGAAGAACTGTCAAATACGACATCGAAAAATTTACAGGCATGATTGTCGAGTCTGTAGAAGTCGAAGTGCTTGACATTCAGGTTTAACGGAGGTTTTAAATGCTGAAAATAAATGGCGTTACGTTCAGAAAAATGATTTTGAATGGAGCAAAATTGCTTGATATAAATAAGGAACATGTGGATGCTTTGAATGTATTTCCGGTGCCCGACGGCGATACCGGTACGAATATGTCTTTGACAATGATTTCTGCGGCGAAGGAAATTACAAAATGTCCATCTAATAATATGGAAGATTTATGTGCGGCTTTTTCAAAAGGCGCATTAAGGGGCGCTCGAGGCAATAGCGGCGTAATATTAAGTCAAATTATAAAGGGTATGAGCGAAGCTCTTTCGAAGAGCGAATATGTTACATGTAAAAATTTTGCTTTGGCGTTGTCCGCAGGATCGGATGTTGCATACAAAGCAGTTACAAAACCCAAAGAGGGTACAATACTCACCGTTATTCGTTCTATGAGCGAAGCGGCGGTTAAAATGCCGAAAAAAGATGTGGAAATGGAAACATTTTTGCAGAAAGTAATAGATATCGGAGAGGAAACCTTAAAATTAACGCCGGAATTACTTCCTGTTCTTAAAAAGGCGGGCGTTGTGGATGCCGGCGGCAGAGGGCTTTTAATCATTTTCCAAGGCTTTCTGAACATGTTGAAGGGCGAAGAGGCAACAAATCTCAATTTCGAAGATTCGATTAAGGAAGCGCAGGCTGCCGAAAGCGCAGAAACAAAAGAAATCGATTACAATCATCTTGCCGATATAGAGTTCGGTTATTGTACGGAATTTTTTATCATTAATTTAAACAAAAGAACGACTATGGCAGATATAGATCGCTTCAGAAATAAACTTATGTCAATAGGAGATTGCGTTCTTGTAATCGGCGATTTGAATATGGTAAAAGTTCATGTGCATTCGAATGAACCCGGAAATGTCATAACACATGCGCTTCAACTCGGAGAAATAGATAAAATAAAAATCGAAAATATGCTTCAACAGAACAGAGAACTTGTAGGAAAGCAGGCGGAACAACTCAAAAAATACGGTCTTGTTTCTGTTTGCGCCGGAGAAGGTCTCTCCAATATTTTCAAGGATTTGCTTGTTGACAGAATCATAGAAGGCGGTCAAACGATGAATCCCAGCGCGGAAGATATTGCCGCGGCGTGTGATAAAGTACCCGCAGAAAACGTTTTTGTATTCCCAAATAACAAAAATATTATTTTGGCAGCCGAACAAGCAAAGAATCTTTCAAAACGAGTTTTGCATATTATTCCCACAACAAACATTCCTCAGGGACTTTCTGCGACTTTGGCTTTTAATCCCGAGGATGAATTGGAAAATAATATCGAGAATATGACTGCCGCATTGGATAATGTCAAGGCGGGTTGTGTGACTTATGCGGTAAGAAGCACCGAAGTGGATGACTTCAAATTGAAGGAAGGCGATATTATAGGTATTGACAGCAAGTCGATTGTGGCAAAAGGAGATAAAATCGATAATGTAACAAAAGACCTTATCGATAAAATGATGAGTAAAGACGTTTCCAATATTACATTATATTTCGGCAATAATGTAGAGGAGAGCGAAGCTCAGCATATTGCAGACGACCTCGCGAAAAAATATAAGAAGTGCGATATAGATGTGCATTTCGGCGGACAGCCTTTGTACTATTTTATCGTTTCGTTGGAATAGAACAAACAAAACGGGATAAGTAAATACCCCGTTTTTTATTATAAACCTTTTATCCACATAGTTATCCACATATGTGCATAACTATGTGGATAACTTATAAACTATGGAATTGGAAGAAATTAAAGGACTTGGACCCAAGCGAATAACTTTACTTAAAAAAGCAGGTATCAATAATCCCGTCGATTTATTATATTGTTTTCCCGTTGACTATATATCGGAAGAAAAAAACGAGTTCGCAAAAGTCAACGTCGGAGAGAATGCCGTTGTAAAGGGCATTCTCGATAAGATAAAGGTTAATTTCATTTCCCGTTCGCTGAATATTACTACCGCAAATATCATTGACTCCGACGGACAAATCGTGAGACTAAAATGGTTTAATCAAAGATTTGTAAAAAATTCTTTCGAAGTCAGGCAATCGTATTGTTTATATGGTTTAAAAAAACAAAGCGGAAAAGAAGTTTATATACTTAATCCCAAAAAAATTGTTTTTGATAAAAAAATAATTCCTCTTTATAATAAAATAGATGGTGTAAGCGGCTCTTTGATTGCGCAGGCAATAGATTGTGTTTTGAAATATTGCAATATCAGAAGTTTGTTGCCTGCCGAAATTGAGGATAAATACGGAATAAAAGATATTAACCGTTTGTTTTTTGATATACATAATGCCACGGATATAGAGATAGCACAAAAAAACAGAAAGTTACTTGCTTTATATCATCTTACTCTTCAGATAGCGGCATTCCGATTGTCTTTACCGGAAGATTATGCAAAACGGCGGATAGTATATAGAGACAACAATGTAAAATTAAAAGAGGCAATCGATGCGCTGCCTTTTGAATTGACTTGTCAACAACTATCGGTTCTTGACAGCATAATCCATGATTTACATTCCGATATTACAATGAACAGATTAATACAAGGTGATGTGGGATGCGGAAAAACCATAGTCGCTTTATTGGCGATGTACTATTCTTTTTTATCGGGCTATCAAAGCGTTCTTATGGCGCCGACGGAATTGTTGTGTGAACAACATTATAATACCGCGTTATTCTTCGAACGTTTCGGAGTAAAAGTTGCTATTCTTACCGGCAGTCAGAGCAAAGCGTTAAGGCAGAAAATCTTATTCGATATTAAATACGGCGCGGTGGATTTTATTATAGCGACACATTCGATTTTAAGCGATGATGTGCTTTTCTATAAGTTGGGATTGACTGTAACGGATGAACAACAACGATTCGGAGTTGCGCAACGGGCTATTTTGAAACGCAAAGCGGATGCCGATTTTATTACTTTATCCGCTACGCCCATACCGCGTACATTGGCGATGGTGATGTATGGTGAACTCACGCAGTCTGTGATTGCCGCAAAGCCGACTCTTCGACCCTCGATAAAAACGAGTTTTGTTCCCGACGTAAAAATCAATTCGATGTATGATTATTTTCTAAAAAAAGCGGAAAAAGGAGAACAGACTTATATTGTCTGCCCGAGAATAGAAAATGATGATGACGATGAACTTGTTTCATGTAAGGATTTATATGAAAAATTATCTAAAACCGCTTTGAAACCCTACATAGCGCTTTTACACGGAAAGATCGACGATGAAAGCAAAATACGGATTATGAAGGATTTTGCCGAAGGTAAGGTCAGAATTTTGATTTCAACCACAATTATAGAGGTTGGGATCGATGTCAAAAATGCAACGTCGATAGCTATTTTTAATCCGGAAAGATACGGGTTAAGTCAACTTCATCAATTAAGAGGGCGTGTGGGAAGAGGCTCTCTCGAAAGTTATTGTTTTCTTGTGACGGATGAAAGATCCGAAAGATTAAAATTATTTTCCGATACCGATGATGGATTCGAACTTGCGGAATATGATCTTAAAACGAGAGGCGCGGGAGATTTTATCGGACTTAAACAGCACGGAAAAACCGAAATTATCAAAAATATAAATATAGATGCCGAACTTATAAAACAGGCGGGGACAATTGCCGATGAGCTTCTTTTGTCCCATTCATTCAGTTCGAAATTGAAAGCGGTAATCGATACGGACTTTAAGGAAATCATTCTTAACTGAAAAACACAAGAGAGTTTTTATGAACAAAAGAATTATAAATTTCAGAGGATTTTTAATTATCGGAGTTATTTTAATAGCGCATATTCTTTTGAGTTACTATGTTTTCGGCGCCTTCAAATATGATAGAGTAAACGCTTTTACTTTTGTCGCCATTGTGTTTCTTTCTCTGCTGACCGTGGGAAATATATTTTTAATAATCTTTTTGTGGATAAAATTCGGCTTTTCCGATAAAGTTCTTACCTTTATTGTTTCTTTTGTTTGTTGCTTGATTTCTTTCGGATTTATTTTCGATACTTTTATATCTTGGCCGAGCGAAAATAATTTGATCGATAATTATTGCGGTAAAATTATCAGCAGTTCTTATGAAGAAGAATATCGTTCTTATGTTTTAACATTAAACGATGTTTTTACGCAAGACAAAAGGCTCGAACATAACGTCGTTTTATATGTGGAACCAAATGATGAGGATAATACTGCGAAAAATCAATCGAAGTATGAAATCGGAAAAGTTGTCTTGTTTTATGCTGCATTGAAAACACAGCCATTGGATGGCGACCATTACAATTCGGATATAGCTTTTACGGCATTCGTACAAGACGATGATGTTACATTGTTAGGCGTAGGCGAGACAAGCCTTATAGACAAATTTCAAATTAAATTACACTCGGTGCTTATTGAAACTTTGGGTAATGAAATAGGCGAGTTGTCTTATAGCATGATAACCGGCGATAAAAATAAATTGAGTTCTGAAATTCTCGATAGTTTCAGCGCGAGCGGGTTGGGACATATTCTTGCCGTATCGGGTTTGCATATAGGCTTTTTGAGCGCTGCTTTATTTTGGATTCTGAAAAAGTGCAAATTGAATAAATTTGCGAATTTTGCAATTACGGGATTTGCGATTTTGTTTTATTGCGCATTAGCCGGATTTTCCGGTTCTGTCGTGAGAGCGGGAATTATGACTATGATAGCATTGTTGGCGGCAAATTTGGGGCGGCATAACGATACGCTTAATACATTGTTTTGTTCTGTTACTTGTATTTTGACCTTTCGTCCTTTGCTCATTTTATATGTAGGTTTTTTGATGAGTATTTCCGCAGTATTCGGCATGATTGCTTTTGCTCCTATATTAAGTAAAATGTTTTCAAAGATAAAATTTCCCAAATTCTTATCGAAGGCATTGTCTGTAAGTATTGCGGCAACTGTCAGTATAATGCCGTTGACTATAATATTTTTCCATTTTGTATCACCGTATTCCATACTAACAAATTTGATAGCGTTACCGTTTATAGGAATATCTTTTGTCGCGGTTTTGGTAACGACTCTTTTGACAATGATGCTTCCGTTCATGTCGATATTTTTAAAAATCTCATCCTTGGGACTTGCGCTTTTAGAGGCTCTGGCGGATTTTGTATCGAAAATTCCCGGCGCGCGTTTGACTCTTTTCGGAGGAATGTTTTTGCTGGTTGTTTATTTGTTTTATTTTATCGCAAGCAGATTTATTATGAAGGGAAAAGTCAAATATCCTATTGTTTTTATCTGTGTTTTGCTTTCTTTGGCTGTTATAATAAAGCCGAATATTTATAATGAAAGACGCAGCGAATTAATATTTTTCAACAATGGTTATAACGTGCAAAGTATTGTTATTTCCGATGACAAAGAAGTTTTCTTTATAGGAGATTTCGGAGGATTTTATTCAATAAGCGCAGTAATGAAGACTGCCAAAATTAAAAAGTTCGACGGGATTTATCTTACGTCTTTTTCGGAAAATTCCGCTTATCAATTAAAAAAATATTTTTCTAAATTTCCTTCCGTGCCTGTATTTATTCCCATCGATGCCGAAGTCAAGGGCTTGAAAATTTTGTTGGAATCAAATATTGAATTTAATGCCATAGAAAAAGAGCAGAGTTTCGATAATGGGATAGAGGCAATTTATACGGATGAAGTTTTTACTTGCTATAGATACAATTCGGGACACGGCGCTTTTGTGTTTTTCCCTAAATTTGTTTCTAAATTGCCGAAACAAGCGGTCGCCGAAGTAATTGCCGTAAGGGCATATTTCGAACCCGATGTTTCCTATGACGGAAGATATGATGATATACTTTTCTTGGTAAACGAAGAAAGTAAAGAAGGAGGGGTGCCGTACCGATACATTGCCGATGACGAGATTTTATCTTTGAATTTAGATACAAAGGAAGCGAAACGGATTAAAACGCAACTTTGGTAAAAACTCATAACTATTTAACGAGCAGTTGAATATTATAAAATGGGATATAACGAAACAATCTCACTGAGGATAAATTCTTAGATGCAATCAACAAATAAAAATATCATAAAATTTTTGATACTTGCCGTTACAGTGAATTTACTTTTGGCTGTATTAAAATTATTGGGAGGAATATACGGGGATTCCGAAGCGCTTATTTCCGATGCCGTTCATTCTCTTGCCGATGTCTTAAGCAGTTTGATAGTAATGGTAGGTATTTATTTTTCTCAAAAAAACAATGATTCTTCTCATATGTTCGGGCATGAAAGGTTTGAATGTGTAGCCTCTTTATTGCTTTCCGTTTTATTGTTTTTTACAGGAATATCGATTGGCTATAAGACATTGAATTCTATCGTGACGTCATCATATAAAAATTTCGATACACCGAATATCATAGCTTTGCTTGCTGCGGTAATCTCGATCGTTGCCAAAGAAATAATGTTTTGGGTCGCTTCTTATTTTTATAAGAGGACGGGGCTTATCTCATTAAAGGCAGACGCCTGGCATCAACGAATAGACGCCATTTCTTCCATAGGTAGCTTATTGGGAATTTTGGGAGCAATGTTGGGATTCCCTATTTGCGATACTATAGCAGGCTTTATAATTTGCCTGTTTATTTTAAAAATCGCAATAGAGATTTTTATAGAGGCTTGCAACAGAATGGTGGATAAATCATGCGATGAGAAGTTGGAAAATCAAATCAAAAATGCTGTTCTGTTGTGCGATGGAGTTATGATGATAGATGATTTCAGAACGAGGTTATTCGGCGCTAAGATAATTGTGGATATGCGCATAGCCGTGCAAAATGATCTTACGCTTTCCGAGGCGCTATGCCTTGCCCACAATGTCGAGCAAACTCTTAAAGCCAATTTCGAAAATATAAAGAGTTGTTCGGTTTTACCAATACCTTGCAATTTTAATGCATAAAGTCGGATAAAGAAAAAGCCCAATAAAAAATGAAAACCGACTTTCAGGCGCATATAAGTCGTTTGAACTCTCGTTCAGACGGCTTGTTTTTTATTTGCTTTATTTTGCTTTTTTCGGCGATTATTTGTGAGTATTGGTTTATGTAGGCGATCATTT
>CANPVN010000026.1 GCA_947581755.1 uncultured Clostridia bacterium
GGAGCAGCAGGAGCAGCGGGAGCACAAGGTGAGATCGGACCTACGGGACCCACCGGACCTCAAGGCCCTGCAGGAGCGGCAGGAGCAGCGGGAGCACAAGGTGAGATCGGACCCACGGGACCCACCGGCCCTCAAGGCCCTGCGGGAGCAGCAGGAGCAGCGGGAGCACAAGGTGAGATCGGACCTACGGGACCCACCGGACCTCAAGGCCCTGCAGGAGCAACGGGAGCGCAGGGACCTGCCGGCGCAGATGCGACTATAACTCCGGCCGCAGCGGTTGCCGATGCTACAGACGATACCATAGTTACTCAATTCAACACACTGTTGGCGAACTTGAGGGCTACAGGAATATTGGCTGCTAACTGATAATGAAAAAAAGGCGATGTTCCTCAAACGAGGGCATCGCCTTTTGACAAGTTTCGTTTCAGATTGTAATTCCGAAAAGAGGCATAATCAGTAATGATATTCCGAAATAAACGACTATCGACACGGCATCTATTATGGTGGTAATCAAGGGTGACGCCATAAGTGCGGGATCGAGTTTACAGACTTTAGCCAAGATAGGAAGAATGCCGCCGAGCAATTTTGAAATAACGACCACCGCGACAAGAGTAATTGCAAGTACGATTGAAACCGCTATGACTTGCGTATTGTCATAAGTGTCATTCCACCAATACATAAGGATAACTCTTATACCGTTGACTACGGCAAGAATGATACTGCATATTATACCGATCCGCGCTTCTTTGAATATTACTTTAAGGAATTGTTTGGGTTTTATTTCTCCGACGGCAAGTCCTCTTATTATGGTTGTAGAGCTTTGAGAACCGCTGTTTCCGCCTGTATCCATCAACATCGGGACGAAAGAGTAGAGCAAGGGAATAGTTGCGAGTATAGGTTCATAATGGTTCAATAACAATCCTGTTACGGTAGCCGATAGCATAAGTACCAATAGCCATATAATTCGGCTTCCCGAATGTTTCCATACGCTTGTTTTGAAATAGGTATCTTCAACGGGTTGAATTGCCGCCATTATGGAAAAGTCTTCTTCGTTTTCTTCGTTGATGACGTCCATAGCGTCGTCTACCGTAACGATACCGACAAGACGATTTTCGTTGTCTACGATGGGAAGAGCAAGGAATCCGTATTTATTTATGGTTCTTGCGACTTCTTCTCTGTCATCAGAAGTTTTGCCGCTTATAACGTTTTTCTCCATAAGATTTTCGATTTTTTCTTCGGGAGAGGAGAGCAACAGGGTTCGGGCTGAAATCATGCCTACGAGTGTTCTTTTTGCGTCGGTGACATAGCAAGTGTAAACGGTTTCTTTATTGACGCCTGTTTTACGGATTTTTTCGAATGCTTGCTGTACGGTCATATCCATTTTGAGATCCACAAATTCCACCGTCATGATACTTCCCGCGCTATCGTCGGGATAACGTAACAGTTCGTTTATGGCGGCTCTTTTTTCGGGATCGCAGTGGGCGAGAAGTCGCTTTACCATATTGGAAGGCATTTCCTCTATGATGTCAACGGTATCATCGGCGTAAAGATTTTTTAAGGTGTCTCTGAGTTCGGAGTCGGAAAATGAGTCTATAAGAGCCTGCTGCATTTCATTTGAAAGCTCTACAAATGTTTCCGCGGCAAGTTCTTTTGGCAATAATCTATATAAACGAGGAAGAAAAGACAATTCCGCCTCGTTAAAGATTATCGCTATATCCGTGGGATTAAGTTGTTCCAACAAACTTTTTGCAGATGCGAATTGATTGTTCTCTATCAGTTCGTTGATTTGTTCGATATAGTCGGTCATAACATCACCCCGATAATATTGTATTGTTTTTCAGTGACTTTTCAAAGAATATAGTCTATGGAAATGCTGCTTTCGGCGACTGAGTGCATATGTTTTTTGACGACCGAAACATGATAATCATCGTTCTGATATGCGTCGAGAGTTCCGTCCTCGAGGGTTACCTGTAAAATAATATCATAAGAGCGAGGAGAATGTAAAAAATCTATTCCCACCTCCACATTCTTTGCCAAAGGAACATTGCCTTTCATGGAAAGAAGGATGTCTTTTGTTTTATTCAGCAAAGCCTCGTCGGGTTCCTTTAGTTTGAAGCATACAATATGTTTAATCATAAATTCTTCCTCTTCGAACAAATAATTTCTATGAGTATTATATCAAATAGCGGCAATAAAAGTAAACAAAAATAATAAAAAAAATTTGAAATTCAGTATTATAAAAGGATTGATAACAGTATTCTTTTATGTTATAATAGCGTTATGAAAAGTAAACAAGAATACAAGGGGAAATTGTTTTCCATACTCGGAGATTCAATAAGTACGTTAAGCGGTTATAATCCCGAAGAATTTGTATATTACAACAGAGCAAAAAGTTCGAAATCCAAGGTTAATTTTTTTAAAGATACTTGGTGGGGAAGCGTAATCGATTCTCTCGAAGGGCTTTTGCTTGTCAATAATTCAATATCGGGAAGTTGTGTTTCGCAATTACCAAACAGCGAGACGGAATATCACGCTTGCAGCGACGAACGAACTTCGTCACTCGATAAAGACGGGCTTTCGCCCGATGTTATAATGGTGTTTATGGGCTCCAATGATTGGGGATGGGCTGTCGATTTGCAATCTTCGGATGCTGATTCAAATGATATCTCTTGTTTTAAGCCGGCATACGAAGAAATGTTGAAAAAGTTGAAACGGAACTATCCTTCTGCCGAAATATGGTGTTTGACTTTGGGAAAACTTATTTGGGAACAAAAACCTAATTCCAAAATACCATCGGAACTCAAAAGGAAAGATATAGCGGAATATTGCAAGATAATAAGGGATTGCGCAGAAAAGTTCGATTGCGATTTGATCGATATATACAACATAGTCGGAACTTATGATTTATTTGAAAACGGGCATCCTACGGCAATCGGCATGAAACAAATTGCCGATGCCGTTTTATCTGTAATCCGTTGAAACCTAAAAAATCTTTACGGAGGAAAAAATGAAAGAGGAAGATTTCAATTTCTTTTACGCAAAACCTTGTAAGTACAACATTCCCTCGGAAGAGTTATTATTACCCCTAGAATTGTCTGTCGTAGAAACAGCCGAATCGGGAAACGGTAATTCGAAGGGTGTTAGACTCGGAGATATTATTACTTCGGAAGCGTTCAGACAATCTCGTTCGCCTTTGACAATTGCCGTCGGAAAGAATGAAAAAGGCGATCCCGTTGTGAATAACTTGAAGACTATGGCGCATTTGATGATTTTCGGAAATGAAAAATCCGAAAAGGAGAATTTTTTGCTTGCCGTTTTGACGGGACTCATGTACAAGGCGTCGCCCGAGGAACTCCGATTTTTGCTTATAGATCCGAAAGGGGATGCTTTTAATAAAATGTCCGATCTGCCTCATCTTCTTTTCAATACAATATTGCGAAACGGTAAAGATGTTTATGAAGCGTTGATTCGCATATCCAATGAACTGAATGAAAGATATAAAGCGTTTTTGCACCTGAAAGTCCGAAATATTGCGTCATACAATAGTTCCGAAAAAGTACTTAACAAACAAATGCCTCGGATGCCATATATCATAGTTGCGGTCAACGAGGTGGATTTATTGACTACAGACCGATATTCTTCGATGACGGTACAACTTTTGGTGGGGTTCGCTCAACGCGCGCGAGCGGCAGGGGTTCATCTTATTATCAATGCGTCGGATAAAATAAACGTGTATACGGATGATTTGCTTTTGAATATCCCGTCTCGAATTGCTTTCGGAGTCTCAGACGCGCAAGTTTCCCGAAAAATAATAAACGCGGAAGGAGCGGAGAAACTGCTCCGCAACGGCGAGATGTATTTTTATCCTTCGGATTTTATTGATCCCGCAAGAATAAGGAGCGTATATATCGACGAAAAAGAATCAAATAGAATTTTCGAGTATATCAAAGCCCACAATGTGAGTGAATATTATTGATTTTTCACTCAAAAACATTAAAATATTTCAATTAAAGATGCCTTTGATTTAATTTGACCAAAAGGCGTCTTTATTTTTTCACGGCGGCATTTTTTCTTTCGAGAAAAAATTTTTTCAGATACTCGAAAAAACTCTTGACATTTTCGTTTCCCGCTCTCAGGGGATTACAGGAAATCAATATGTCTCGATAGCAAGTAATATCCGTTATTTCCGCTAAGGCGACGTGTTCATTTTCGGCTTTATCCCAAGTAAATTCCGGCCAGAATCCGATACCCATTCCCGCCGCGATGACGTTTCGTACGGCGGTGGGATTGTCGCTCTCGAATATGACCTTGGGTTTGAATCCTATATGGTGGCAATATTTATCGCAAATTGCGCGAAACTGCTTTGAGCCGAGCAAAGCAATAAATTCTTCGTTTTCGACGCTTTTAAGCGCAATTTTTCCCTCGGGGAATCTGCTTTTCGGCAGAGCAAGATAAATCTTTTCGGCTATAACAAATTCAAAATCCCGACGTTCTTTGGGAATTTGATACATCATTTTTGTCGTTACTTGTATATCGCTTACGTCGCTGTTACTCTGAAAAACACTGAAATTTACTTGATGTTGTTTCTTATATTCGACTATGGCTTCCGTCACCAAAGCGGAAGCGGCAAGCACGTTGATCCTTATAGTCTCTCTGTCGAGTTTTGCCATGCGTCTCAATTCTTCGGGAATTTTATCCAGCCTTTCTATAATAGGGTTCAGAGATTGTTGCAAATGCTTCCCGTATTCCGTGAGAACGATATTTCGCCCCTTTGCTTCAAAAAGAGGAACGCCCAAATCATCCTCCAATCTGTGAATCGCCTGAGTCAATGCAGGTTGCGCTATGTGCAGTTTTTCCGAACTTTTGGTTACATGTTGAGAGGACGCCACTTCCAAAAAATATCGTAATTGCATTAATTCCATATTTGACCTCGATTTATAATGTCAATATTATTAAAACTATATTTATTATATATTAGACACAATCTATTTGTCAATGATATAATATGAGTGTTCAAGGAGGAAAATAAGAAATGATAGTATCCGAAATTTTGGAAACGATTATGCTCATTTGTTTCGGCTTTTCCTGGCCTATATCCGTAATCAAAAATATCAAGGCAGGGACAGCAAAAAACATGAGTTTACCTTTTATTCTGCTTATAATGTCGGGATATATTTGCGGCATAGCAAGTAAGTTTATAATCGGTAATTTGAGTTACGTCTTGATAGCGTATTTTGTGAATATACTGTCGGTGGGAATAAATCTGATTGTATACTTTGTAAATTTAAGCAAAGATAAAAAGAAAGACAAAATCAATATCAAAGAATCTATAGGAGAGAAAATATGTTCGAAAAAGATCTTGAAAAATTCAGAGAGATAAACAAGATAATACCTTCCAACGGCATAGTTTTTGTGGGAGCCGATTATTTTGCCGAACTTCCCGTAAACGAGTTGGCTTCGGCGTTTAATGTGAATGAAACAATTCACAATCGCAGCCTTGCGGGAATAAAAGTTGTCGATGTGATACAATCTGCGCATGACTTGGTATTCGACTTGAATGCGGCGAAAATATTTTTCAATCTCGGAGAGACCGAAGCCGAAGAGGGAATTGATGTCGGCGAATTTATATCGGCTTATGAATGGTTGTTATATCTTGTACACGCCGACAGCGACGCGGAAATTTTTGTCGTCTCGCTTGCCGCAAAAAACGAACTTTATATAAAGTATAATGCCGCGCTCGAAAAACTTTGTAAGGAAATAGGTTGTAGATACATAGATATATCATCTTTATACGAATCGGGAATAAATGTTTTTAATACATTGAAATATTGTCTTAAAAGTTCTCTCGACTTTGCGGAACTTATGACAATGAGATAAATCCACCGAAAAACAATCCGAAAATACATAAAAGCGACGTAACCTAAAAAGTTGCGGCGTTTTTTTATAGGGTTTTTATTGACTTGAGTTTTTGAACTTTGTATAATAATTTATATACGGAGCAACAATATGGATTACAAATATAATTCCGCAATGAAGGGAGAGAAAGAGCGGCTCATAAGGCAGTCGGATGGTTATTATGAATTTGACATGAGCGCAATAAACCAAGTTACAGATACATTCGACAGAACCGTTTGCGTTTTGGATTTGGGGTGTTCCGACGGCAGGCTCACATTTTCGAGATTTGCCTCGGAAAAAATAAAAAAAGTTATAGGCATAGATTATAACGAAAGAGATATAGAGGAAGCGAATGAGATTGCTGCGACCTATGGCGATAAATTCAAATTTTATCGACTTGACATCGAGTCGGTAGATTTTATTTCCCGACTTAAAAAAATTTTTGTCGAGAACGGAATAGAAAAGGTCGATATTGTTTTTTCTGCATTGGTTTTACATCATTTAAGAGCCCCCGAAAAACTATTGAAAAATTTGCATGAAGTCTTTTCTCGTGACGGCAAGATAATTATCCGCGGTTCCGACGACGGGGGAAAACTTTGCTATCCCAAGACCGAATTGCTTGAAGATATTCTTCGCAAATACGAAAAGGCGATAACGGTTTCCGATAGATCCAACGGGAGAAAATTGTACACTCGGTTATTTGATTCGGAGTATCGGAATATTAGGATTTTATATGCTATTACAGATACTTGCGGCAAGGATCTTTCGCAAAGAGAGCATTTTTTCGATGTAGGTTTCGGTTTTCGTCTCAATACAATAGATGCTCTTATTAGATCGGATCCGCAAAACGAACAGTTGAAAAAAGAACGAGAGTGGTTCGAACGGGCATTGTCGGAGTTGCGACGGGCATTTTGCGAACCCGATTTTTGGTATTGCAACACTTCATATATAGCGATTGCGGAGGTGGAATAAAGTGAAGAGAGGTTTGATATTAATAAACGCATACTCCAAGTTGGAACACAGTTTGAATCAATCAAAACGCCTGAAAATCGAATTGGAAAAATCGGGAATCTCGGTGGATATAAAACGAAACGATTTTTTTGCCGCCGTAATTACCGATAGCGGTGAAATACAAGCGAATATAAAAGATTATGATTTTTGTATTTATCTCGATAAGGATAAATATATTTCCTCGATGTTGGAAAAGGCGGGGTTGAGACTTTTCAATTGTCATGATTCGATACAGGCTTGCGATGATAAGATGACTACCGCAATTTGTCTTGCCGATAACGGAATTTTCATGCCCGAGACATTGCCCGGTCTTTTATGTTATGATGAAAAAGAACCGTTGAAAGAAGAATTTTTGGAAAATGTAGAGAACAGACTCGGATATCCTTTGATAGTAAAGACAAGTTACGGTTCTTTGGGAACGGGCGTTTTCAAAGTCGATAACAGAGAAGAATTGCGACTTCGAGCTCAAAAATTGAAATGCGTTCCTCATCTTTTTCAAAGATATATAAAAGAGAGCGCGGGGAAAGATATACGAATTATTATGATCGGGGGAAAATTTATTGCGGCAATGGAGCGGCGTTCGGAAAAAGATTTTCGTTCCAATCTCGAACTCGGCGGCAGCGGTACTCCCATAATACCTTCGGACGAGATGATTGCGTGCTGTAAAAAAATCACCCAACTTCTGAAATTGGACTATTGCGGAATAGACGTTCTGTTAGGAGATGATAAATTTTATATTTGCGAAGTAAATTCCAATGCTTTTTTCGGCGGAATAGAACGGGTGACGGGGCAAAATGTCGCAAAAGCTTATGCGGATCATATTATGAATGTCATATATCGAAGATGATACAAAGTTCCGTCAGGCAGAGACAAAACAAAATTTGTAAAAAACGCTTTCGGTAATCCGTTAATTTATTCAACGGCTTGACATGAGAAAGCGCGTTGTGCTATAATTCGTGCGTATTGGAAAGGGATTATGGCTGATATTTTTGACAAAATAAATAACCTTAAAGGAAACAAAATGTGCTTCGGTACGGAGCGAGTGCGTTTTCTTTTGGATAAACTCGGTTCGCCCGATGACGATCTCAAAATTATTCATATTGCGGGAACCAACGGTAAGGGTTCGGTTGCGGAATATCTTACCCGAATTCTTGTGGCGGCAGGCAAACGCACGGGAACTTTTACTTCGCCCGCGGTCTTGGATAATTACGAGCAATTCAAAATCGATGCGAATCCGATAGAGCCGACAAAACTTTCGCTTTATTTGGATAAAGCCATTGAATCGGGCGGAGAATGTACGGCTTTTGAAATAATGACGGCGGGAGCGTTGCTCGCTTTTCGAGAAGAAAACTGCGAATATGCGGTTTTGGAATGCGGACTCGGCGGGCTGAATGATGCAACCAATGCCGTTAACAAAAAGGTGTTGGCGATAATTTCTTCTATAGGACTTGAACATACCGAATTTTTGGGAAATACCATAGAAGAGATATGCGCGCAAAAAGCGGGGATAGTTAAGAATTGTCCGCTTATAGTAAATGCTTTACAGCCTCCGCAAGCGCGAATTTTTTTTGAGAAGATGAACGCCGTCTTTGCGGATAAGGCTCTTAAAGCGAACTTCGAAGATGATATTGCGCGTTTTACTTATGACGGAGAATGTTACGAAACTTCCATGTCGGGTAATGCGCAACCTTACAATGCCGCTACCGCAATCGAGGCTGCAAAGTTTTTGCGAATTGACGGAAAGGCAATAAAAGAAGGAATATCCCGCGCGCATTTGTGTGGTCGATTGCAGATTTTTCATAGGCAAGGCAGGACATACATAGTGGACGGGGCGCACAATCCGCAAAGTTTCGGACCGCTTGCTGATATGTTAAGCAGGTTCAAAAGAGCCGACGTGCATATTATATTCGGTTGTCTTGCGGATAAAAATATAGACGGAAATCTTGCTCTTATATGCGATAAGGCGGCTTCAATCACGGCGGTTGAGCCTAAAAGTCCGAGAGCAATGAGGTTAAATAAAATAGTTGAAGCGTGTAAAAGACACTTTAATACAGTCACTGTCGCCGACAGTATAACGGAAGCGTTGGCTAAATCTCAAGGAACAGTGGTTGTGTGCGGATCATTCACACTTGTCAAGGAGGCAATAAATTGGATAGAGAACGTGCAATAAAGGCGGTTGAGGAGTTTTTAAAGTCTTTCGGAGAAGATATTACTCGCGAAGGGCTTGTAGATACTCCGAGACGAGTTGCCGACGCATTTGCGGAATTACTTTCGGGTAACGGAAAGAATGCAGAAGAGTATTTGAGCAAGACTTTTGAAAGCGCAGGAAGGGAACTTATAATAGAAAAGGATATAGGTTTTTCTTCTACTTGCGAGCATCATTTGATGCCTTTTTTCGGCACAATGGCAATAGCGTATATTCCCGATAAAAGAGTCGTGGGAATTTCCAAGCTGGCGCGTACAGTCGAAGTTTTTTCAAAGCGTTTGCAAATTCAGGAACGGCTCACCAATCAGATAGCCGAAGAGATCATGCGTTGTCTCAAACCGATAGGCGTTATGGTGGTTTGCGAAGCGGAACACACTTGCATGACTTGTCGAGGAGTCAAAAAACCCGGCAGCAAGGTGCTTACCTATGCCGTCGCGGGAGATTTCTCCAAAGAAAAAAGAGACGAAGTGTTTAATTTATTGAGATGAAGATAGGAAAAGAGCAATTTACGAACGGCACTTACGTTATGGCTATCGTCAATCTTACGCCCGACAGTTTTTATACGCCCAGCAGACATGGAAAAGACGATGTGTTGTTTGCCGTTGAAAAAGCGATAAACGACGGAGCTGCCTTGATAGATATCGGACCTCAATCTACAAGACCGGGTCATATTCGCATATCGTCGGAAGAGGAAATAACAAGATTTTCCGAACCTTTGCGAATGATAAAAGAGCGTTTCGATATTCCCGTATCGGTGGACACGTTTTACAGCGAATCGGCGCGTGTCGCGCTTTCTTTGGGCGCAGATATGATAAACGATATATGGGGACTGACTTACGATAATAATATGGCGAAAACCATAGCGGAATACAATGCCGCTGTTTGTATAATGCACAACAGACAGACCCCGCTTTCGGGAAATATTTGGTGCGACATAAATGATTTTTTCGCACATTCTCTCGATTTGGCGGCGAAGGCGGGAATAGACAAAGACAGGATCTGTATTGACGGCGGAATAGGATTCGCGAAAAATACTCAACAAAATTTCGAGTTGCTTAACGGATATGAAAAACTTAATATTTTCGGATATCCCACTTTATTGGGGTGCAGTCGCAAATCCATGTTCGGCGGCAATGCAGAGGACAGGCTTGCGCCCACTCTCGAAGCGACGAAAGCGGCTGTAAAAAAGGGAGTTCTTTTTGTGCGAGTTCACGATGTCAAAGAAAATGTTATGGCAATAAAGGAAGCGCTCGAGGAAATAAAGGGGCAATAAAAATGGGTAAAATCATTATAAGAGGACTTAAAGTACTCGCTTGTCACGGAGTAAAAGATTTCGAAAAGACCGAAAAACAGCCTTTTATTTTCGATGCCGATATTGAGTATGATTTTTTTTCGGCATATCGTAGCGATAATTTAGACGATACGATCAACTACTCTGCGGTAAGTAAAACAATAGTATCGGTTGCGACGCAGAATACTTATGATCTTATCGAAAAGCTTGCGTATGAATGCGCTTATGCCGTCATGAACAATTATCCCGCCAAAAAGATTGTCTTAACGGTTTATAAACCCGAGGCGCCTATGAAACTCGATTTTGACACGGTCGGAGTTACTGTAGAGGTTGAACGCGCGAAAGTATATTTGTCTTTGGGTAGCAGTATCGGAGACAGACGAGCCTATCTCGACAATGCTATAAAATTACTCGATAAAGATTCTGCAATAAGAGTGGAGAAGGTATCCGACTATATGGAAACGGAACCATACGGAGGAGTTGCCGAAAATATCTTTTTGAATTGCGCCGTCGGAATAGAGACTTTGTATTCTCCGAATCAACTTTTGGACGCAATACATCGCATAGAAGCAGAATGCGGAAGAGTCAGAAACAAACATTGGGAAGACCGTACGCTTGACATAGACATTGTTTTCTTCGGCAAAAAAATAATCTTAGAAGATGATCTTGTTATTCCTCACCCCGATTATATGAACAGAAATTTTGTACTCGAACCTCTCAAACAAATCGCGCCGAACTTTATTTGCCCGATATGTCACAAGGCGATAAAAGATATAGATCCTCAGACTCGGAAATAAAACCTAAAGCGGAATGAAAATTATGAGTCAGAGCATCCCGAATTGTATTTTTTATTATAATTTTTTCTTTTCGGAATGATAATATCCCAGCGGATAAGTCCCAAGATCAAACACATTAAAATATGACAAACTATTCCCACGCTTCCGCTTATGAATACCGAAAGGAACAACGGCAGACTTTGTAAAAGATTGTAAATGAGTTTTGTGGCAAGGCACGAAACTGCCATACAAGGAATTATTTTTAACAGCACGCTTAAAAACTTGATTTTCAGTGCTGTTTTTTTCTTTATACTGATAATATGCAAAACTTCGGTAATAATAAGTCCCGCGCCTGTTGCCAAACACATGTATTCTATTTTGAATCTTCCGTAGAAAGCGAACATAAAACCGAAGGTGAAAACGGAACCTATGGTATAATTTATAAAACTCTTCATTTCAAGATCCAAAGAGTTCATGAGAGAAGAGGAAATATTTTCCATCGCGATCGGTATGAGCAGCCATGCCGACATCGCGAGATATTTTCCCGAATCCGCATTATTGTACAGAAAAATTCCTATAGGCTCTCCCAAGACGGCAAAGAGAGCAAAGAAGAGACTCGCTATAAGTATCGAAGCGTTGACGGAAGCGATGATATGGCTGTTCAAGTCGTTATTGTTGCCTTTGGCGGCGGTTTCGCTCAGAGTGGGTATCATGACGAAAGCGATCGAGCCTACGACGGTCAAAGGAATAAACAACAGAGGCATTGCCATGCCCGAACTGTAACCGAAAGCATACATAGCGTCTTCGGAAGTCATTCCGCTGTTCATAAGCAAAAAGGGTACCGCTATTGCAGTCAAAAACGAGGAGATACTGCTGGATGCTCTTGATAAAGTGATAGGAGTCGAGGATTTTAAGAGCGGTTTGATAAACCCTTTAGGTGAATGTAATTTGCCTTTGAATACCTTAAAAGCGATCACACTGCAAATCGCGGATCCGAGGCAGCCTATGGACATGGTAAGCGCCGTTACGCGAATTTTGTCGAATCCCATAAGGAACAACAAAATACATATCGAAATTCTCAACACCTGTTCCGTAAGTTCGAGTATACTCACCGCGCCGTACAACTGTTTTCCCCATAAATTTCCTTTGAATGCCGAATAAATTCCCGAAAAAATAAGCGCGGGAAGTAAGAGAATAAGAAGTTCCATACTCAATTTTTCGGCAAAAATCACAGATAGTTGCTTTGAAAAAATAAAGACAACCGCGCTCACGGATATCGAAAGAGTGAGTCCCAAACTCAATGCCGCCGCAGTGACCGAACCTTCCGATACGCTGTTGCCCTCGAGTCTGTATTTAGCCGTAAGTTTACTTACGACCAAAGGAATGCCGCTGGAAACCACAGTCAAAAGCACAAAGAAAACGGAAAGCGCGACTTGATAAATTCCGAGGGCGGTGGCGCCGAGTTCTCTTGAAAGGTAAATTTTAAACAAAAACCCCAACACTCTTTCTAAAAAGGAAAAGGCGGTGAGGGTAAATACTGCCTTGAATATATTTTTCATATTAAATTATATGATATATGGACTTTCGATATACTTTGACAATTGACACAAAACGACAAATGTGATATAATTACAGACAAGTTGTTTTATAGGTAGTGAGTTATGAAAAATTTATATTTAAACGAATGTTTGAAACAGAAGGTTGTGGAAGCATGCGGCTGTACAGAGCCGATTGCTATAGCGTATGCTTCAGCGGTTGCGGCAAAGTATTTGAAGGGCGTTCCGCAAAAAGTTTATCTTAGCATAAGTCCCAATGTCATCAAAAACGCAATGATAGTATGTTTACCCGGCACGGAAGGAAGATTCGGAATACAACTTGCTTCTGCGATGGGACTTTTGTACGGCAACGCCGACGCCTGCCTTAATGTAATCGAGGGATTGAGTAAAGAGCAGATAGACGAAGCGGAAAAATTTTCCTCGAATGTGGAACTTGACTTTTGTCCTTCGCCATTTGTCCTTTATATAGAAGTTAAGGTAACAAGCGGCGAACATTTTTCAAAGGTAATAATAGAGGGCACACATACCAATGTGGCATATATAGAAAACGATTCGGGAGTTATTTCCGACACCAGAACCAAGCCCGAGGATGAAAATGCAAAAGCCGACTTCGATCTCGAAGATATTTACAAATACAGCGTTTCCGAATTTAAGGACTATGATTTCATAAAGAAAATTATAGATATAAATTCCGCAATGATGGACGAAGGACTTAAAAACGGGCATGGACTTTGCGTGGGAAAATGTCTCGACGACGGCGGAGACGGTAAAGAAGAAATTTTACTTAAAAATCTCAATTATATTTTGAAATGTACGACGGCAAGCGTGGACGCGCGTATGGCAGGCGTGAATTTACCCGTTATGTCCAATTCGGGCAGTGGAAATCAAGGACTTGTGACAACGATACCTGTAATTGCCGCTGCAAAAGTTTTGGGCTCGGATACCATGACTACATATAAAGCCGTGCTTATAAGCAGTCTTGTTACCATATATACAAAGAGCAAGCATAATGTTCTTACGGCGTATTGCGGCGCGGCTCTTGCAACAACGGGCGTCAGCGCGGGACTCGTGTATCTTATGGGCGGCGGTGTGAACGAAATAAAAAAAGCGGTACAGAACAATATCGGAAATATTTTCGGTATTCTGTGCGACGGAGCAAAAGAGACTTGCGCATTAAAGGTAGCAAATTGCACCTTTTCGGCGATATATTCGGCATATCTTGCTATAAAGAATCGTTATCCGCATATTAAAGAAGGAGTCATAAGCGACAGCGCGGAAAAGACTTTGGATAATGTTGCGAGATTAAGTAAAGAAACTTCGAGTTATCTTGACGCCGCATTACTGAAAATAATGTTGGAATAAAACAACAAAAGAGGAGGAGAACAGATAGCTTTATACACCCGAATTAGCATCTTTGTTGTAACAATAAAAATTATTTGGATATGTAAAAAATCCGAGAGATTTTTCTTCTCTCGGATTTTTATATAAATGAAAATCCCATGCGCCAATTTCAAGTAAGAAAAAGACAGACTTTTCAAATCGATGGGGAGCAGTACCATAAAAAATTCGACAAAAACCGTAGCAGTAGCGATTTATAATCAAAAGAAATCGTCGGGAACTTCGGCAGTAGATCGCTTTTGCTATATGACCGCTCAATCTTTTTCGTCTAATAAATAATCAATCGATACTTCAAAAAACTTAGAGATCTTTACCAAACAGTCAAGATCGGGTTCGCGGCTTCCGCTTTCCCAAAAACTGATTGTTTGGTTGCATACGCCGAATACCTCTCCTAAAGCACGCTGTGAAAAGCCTCTCTCAATTCTTAATTCTTTTAATCTTTTTCCGAAAATATTTCCTGTCACAAAAACATTTTACAACAAATTGTAGGAAAATACTTGACTTCCTACATTTTGTAGGATATAATATTGATATATTTATACAAAGGAGAAAAATAATGAAAAAATTTTTAAGTGTAATTTTAGTTTTAATTATGGTATGTGCCATGACAGTCTGCTTAACCGCTTGTCCCGGTAACACGGATAATAATGAACAGAATGAACCTGAAAACAATAAAATAGAGCTTACTCTAGGTTCTTGGGATCAATATCTTAAAGTGAATATGACAATGAATCCCGGGACATTCAAGTTAGATAAAAATGTTTTAGGAACGGGTGCATATGGTATAAGCGGAAAAGGTTCGGCAGAAATAAAAATCATTCCCGTACAACCCATAAAGTGTTATAATGTCACATTTACATTCAAAAATCTCTCACCTCAACAACTACACGCATATGGTATAGCCATTACGTTAGGAAACGTTAATGATTTAACCGTTACTACCGATGGTTATGCTTCTTGCACTACTGACATTACATACAAATTAACAAATTATGATGATTTGAGAAGCCAAATTATGTGGGGACGTGGCGAAGCACAAATAAAAGAAGATATAAAAAATATGCAAACCGATGTAAGGTATTGGGGACTATTCGGCACACTTCTAAAAGTCGAAAAAGTTACCGGTAGTATAACGGTAGAATAAAAAAGGAGGACAAAAATTATGGCTGACATGGGAACAAAGGAAGCTGCAGAACTTTGGGGCGTTTCACAAGATCGAGTTCGGGCATGGTGCAGAAGAACAAACGATAAAAAAATAACACAGGATAAAAAAGGCAGTCCCTATCATATTCCGAGAGATTATCCGAATCCTTTTTCGGAACAAAACAAATCCAATAAATAAATAAATTAATTTATCATCTTTTATAAAATCAAAATAATCTGAACTTGTCAAAGGCAATTATAAACCCGTGATTGGTTCGGATTTTTTTTTGCAACAAACAAAACGCTCTCCCTACTAAACTCAAAGTAACACTCTTAAAAATAAAAGTAACAATCAAATTATATACTTTGAAAGGAGAATCTGCTATAATAAACAGGTAAGTTCAGGAGGGCGTGATATGCAATTTAACGAAAAATTGAAAAAATTGCGGTCGGAAAAAGGGATATCGCAAAGCGCGCTTGCCGAAAAGATTTTTGTAAGTCGGAGCGCCGTTGCAAAATGGGAAAACGGTTTGGGGCTTCCGAGCGAACAATCGTTAAGTATGCTCGCCGATTTTTTCGGAGTAGAGGTTTCGGAACTTTTATCGGATCCTCTTGGTGAAAAAGTTATTGTAAACAAAAATACTACAATCAGCAGTCAAAAAATTTGGATTATTTCAATATTGATTTTCTCGGTAACGGTCGCTATAGTTTTAATATCGCTTTGCTGTTATCTTGCGACTCGCTCCGCGCCTTCTGTAACGCCTATCATAACGCGTCATTTGATTTTCGAAACCGAAAAGGATATTGACACAGAATGGATAACTGCTTATCCCGATGATGAAATTTCCGCGGATTCTGTTTTTATCGACAGTCGTGTCTTTGAAATAAAACCGTCCGTCGGCGCTATTCGTTTACCCAACTTGCTTGTCAAAACGACCGTCAACGGTAATGTTTCTTACGAAACGGTTGAGCCGTCAAGAGTGATTTTCAGCGTTTCGGATAATATAATTTTAAGGTACGAAAGGGAACAAGACGGCTCTGTATATATCAGCGTTCTTCCTATCGATTACTATGCCATAGAGTTTTGCGAATGGGCAAATATCAAATACGGCGATTTGATTATTTCTATAAAAGTATTCAGAAATCATATTGCCGTTGAAAAGGTTACACTCGGTTTTGATGATCGTTCTTCGGAAATAGGATTAACGCAAAGAAAACTATTGGCTTGCGACATAAAGCCCTATAATGCGAATTATACGAATTATTCTTATAGAATAGACAGTATAATAAGACCCGATGGCGAGAAGTATGAAGGCGATTTTACACAATATGCGTATATCGATGGTCATTATCTTTACGTTACGAAAGACATAGCAATAGGCTCTAAGATATATCTGTTTGCGATAACAGAGTACGATAAAGTAAAGAGTAACATTTTTGAGGTAACCGTTACGCATTGAAAGCGAACGGATCACATTGAGCTTACCGGATTGCGCCTCGTTTATCTATGTAGGGGGAAGAAAGCCGCTTGCATTACAAGTAATGTGGAAACACCATAGGGGACAAAAAGAATTTTTATTGGGATATTTTCGCAGTACCGATTGAAAGGCATTACCACAGGGCGGTTTTCAAAGAATATATGATAATTGTTAAATAGAAAAGGCTCTTCTCGGCGTGTTGCAAAGAAGAGCCTTTGTTGTAGAATTTTAACTTATACCTTTTTTCAATTCTTTGAGAGCGTTTTTTTCCAATCTTGAAACCTGCGCTTGAGAAATTCCTATATCTTCTGAGACTTCGATTTGTGTTTTTCCTTCAAAGAATCGGAGTTCTATGATTTGTTGTTCTCTTAGAGGCAATTTTTTAATTGCTTCGGAAATCGAGACGCTTGTAAGCCAATTATCGTCGGTATTTTTTATATCTTTTATTTGATCCATGACGAGTACCATTTCATCGCTGTCGTGATATACGGGATCGAACATAGAAACGGGATCGCTGATTGCGTCCATGGCATATACGACTTGATTCAAGGGCATGTCGAGGGCTGCCGCTACTTCTTCCAATGTGGCTTCGCAGTCCTTTTTTGCTTCTATTTGTTGTCGGGTATTCAATACCTTATAAGCGGTGTCCCTTATGGAGCGGCTTACTCTTACGCAAGAGCTGTCGCGAAGGAAACGCCTTATCTCGCCGATTATCATGGGAACGGCATAAGTGGAAAATTTCAGATTCAAAGTTGTATCGAAATTATTCATGGCTTTTATAAGACCTACGCAACCCACTTGAAAAATATCGTCCATGCTTTGTTTCTTTCCGTAGAATCTTTGAGCAATGCAGAGTACCAATCTGATATTCGCGGTGAGAAATTCATCCTTTGCCTCGTTGTCTCCGTTTTGAGCCTTTTTTATGAGTTCCATGGTTTTTGCATGGCTCAATTTGGGCAGATTGGCGGTATCGATGCCGCAAATTTCTATTTTCGATGACATAAAAAACCTCCCTTTCACAGCTATTGTGGACAAAGGCGGTAAAAATTATCCGAAATATGATTCGAAAATACGAAATTTTTGTCGAACGGAGTCATATATATACTTATACTATGGGGAATATATTTGAATTGAGCTTTTGTGAACTCAAAAGCAAAGAAATCGTAAATGAAAGTGACGGCAGAAGATTGGGCAGAATAACGGATCTTGTCTTTTCTTTGCCGTCGGGCAAGGTCGAAGGAATAGTTGCACCCTTCGGTAAATCCGGATTGTTTCGTTCCCAAGAGATATACATACCTTGGAAATATATCCGAATGATAGGCGAGGATGTGATATTGGTGCAGATTCCCGAAGAATGTCTCGGCGCCAAACAGACAAAGCCGAGCAAACGGAATACGGGAAGAACGTATGTGAGTTCGCTTCCTCCCGAGAAGGAAGAACCTGCGCCGCAAGCCGCGACTTATGTTCAGGCTCCGCCGCCCAACGAGCCGTCGGAATACAAGCCCGTGGGAGGCCCTACTGTGCCGATTAATAAGCCCGAGTGCGATTTTCGTTGCGAGAAATGTATGTTGTTTGATTGTCCCGACCGTTGGAAACGCTGAAACCTTCTTATATAATTATGCAATTATAAAAATTCTCAAAATCGGTAGACAAAATAAGGTATTTTGGTGTATAATCGCTATAGAAGTAATAATACGGAGAATCATCTTACCATGAAATGTATCTATTGCGGTTACGAAGAAAGCAAAGTCGTCGATTCGAGATCAACAGACGAAGGTACGCGCATAAGGCGCAGAAGAGAGTGCCTCGGTTGCGGCAGGCGTTTTACGACCTATGAGATAATAGAAACGACTCCCGTTCTTGTCATAAAAAACGACGGAACGAGACAGGTATTTGATGCGGAAAAAATCAAGAACGGCATAATCAAGGCTTGCGAAAAACGCCCCGTTTCGATGAAGGATATAGAAAAACTTGTATCGGATATCGAAAAGAGCATAAGCAATTCGCTCGAGTCCGAAGTTCCTTCTTCCATGATAGGGGAACTTGTCATGAAGGGACTGAAAGAACTTGACGAGGTTGCGTATATAAGATTCGCTTCCGTGTATCGAAAGTTTCGGGATGTGGGAACTTTCCTCGATTTCCTTAATGAATTTGAAAAGAAGATCAAGGAATGAAATATTTTTTTGTTTCCGATTGCGACATTGTTGCCGTAAAATTTCTCGATAGATATTTGCCGTTGAATAAGGAAAAGATCAAACGCTTGATCGTCGGAGGAGAGGTACGAATAAACGGCGAGAAGGCGACAAAAGAGTCTTTGATTAAAAAAGGAGACACCGTGACTGTTTTTGTTCCGATGTCTTTCGGAATGAAAGAGCCCGAGATTGTTTACTGCGATGAAAACATTCTTGTAGTCGACAAACCCGTGGGGTACGAAGTCGAGACCTCATTGAAATATTTTCTCGAAAGGACTTACGGAGTGTTGTATTGCGTGCATCGACTTGACAGAAATACCACAGGACTTACGATATTTGCGCGAACTGCCGAGGCGGAGAACGATTTAAGCGCGGCAATTAAAAAGAGAAGCATATCAAAATTCTATTTGGTATGGCTGAAAGGAGTTTTGAAAGAGGACGAACGTGTTCTGAAAGCCTACCTTATAAAGAACGATAACGGTGTCATCGTCAGTGATATTCCCAAGCAAGGTTCCAAAGAAATCATAACAAAATACAAAGTAATGAAAAGAGAAAACGGAAATACTTTGGCGGAAGTCGAATTGATAACGGGAAGGACTCATCAAATAAGAGCGCATTTTGCCCATATAGGACACGAAGTAATAGGAGATTCGAGATACGGAGACGGCAACGGTTATCAACTGTTGCGGGCTTATAAATTGATTTTCAACGGTCTTGAAAAATTACAATATCTCAACGGAAAGACAATACAGATATAGTTCGGACGCATTATCGTATGTCGGCTTTGCAACTTTCGATTGTATAATCCAACTTTTTATCGATAATCAATTGACTTATATTTAAAATTCGTTTATAATATTAACTTGAAATCACTATAAGGAACACGCTATGAAAAAAAGAACCGATATGAATTATTCGATGACGAAGAAACAGCGTAAAAATATTTCGGAATCGGATAACAAGGCTCAACCCGTATTGAGCGAGGAAGAAAAGGCTGCGCTTGAAGCGCAGGAAGCAGAAAAGAAAGAAAAAAGAAAGTCCGTCCGATCCGTTGCCATTATTGCCGTTTCGGTAATTTTGAGTATAGCATTATTGGTATCGGCAGTAACGGTTTATTTGGTATCGAGCGATAATTGGGTACCCGAGGGCAATCCCATTGCCAAAGTTCATTTGAGCAACGGTATGGATCTTGAATACGAATTATTCATGGATACCGCGCCGATAGCCACGACCAATTTTATCTTTTTGTCGAAAATAGGCTTTTTTGATAATACCGTTATTCATGATATACAAAACGATTGGGTGCGTTTCAGCGGTTATGAGGCAGGATATAAAGGCTATGTCGATGATACCGATTCGGCGCACAGAGCGCAGAATGTCGATTTTATAAAATCTTCGGACAAATATTTCAAAGTTTATAATATCGAATATTTTAAAAATAAAAACGAAACTTACAAAGAGGACAGAGTGTTCAGCTACAGATTGCAAAGGGAAAAGAATGCATCGAGTTCTGTTTCGACAGATCAGATTTCCGCAGGCGACTTGTTCTTCTATTATCAGGATTCCTCCACAATGATGCAGATCGCGGCTTCCGATAATCCCCAACTCACAATAACCCAAGGCGGCTCTTCTCCTTCGACTCAAACTCTCAGCCAGCTCACTTATTTCGGAAGGGCGAATAACGAGAAAACATTGGAAAATCTTGCGGCGATAAACAACTATGCTGTCATCGAACCTACCGCTTATTCTTATTGGCATCGTCCCGCTACCGAGATAGTTATCAAATCAATCGAGATTTCCAATATTCCCAAAAAGCAGTGGAGAGATATTCTTGCAAAAACGGGAATAGATGTTTATTTCGAAAGCGGAATAGATCCCGAGAGAGATTCCTATACCAGCTCGGGTCACACTCAAAGTTACGGTTTTTGTTATTATCATTAATATCGATTAAATAAACTCAATATCTCAAATTGATCATTGTACTCCCGAAAATAAGACTTCGGGAGTCTTTTTTTGCGACTTTGAGATTCGGCACAAATATATTGCACACCATATTTCTTCATAAGTTATAATAAAGTTTTATTCCAAAAAACATTATCACTTATTCCTTATTTTAGTGTAAACATTATGAGAAAAGCTTGACAGCGGGGGGGGGGTAGTGATATACTTAACAAAATATAGTTTCATATTATAAGGAGGCATTTATGAAACGCAAGTTAACCGTTTTGTTGACTGTTTTGATGGTACTCGCGCTGGTTATGGGAATAACCGTAGCGTGCAACCCCACGAATCAGCCGACAAACAAAGTACCTGCGGGACCCGAGGGCGGCACATATTACTGCGACGACGGTTCCGATACCTATTACATAAGTCTTAAAGACGATAGCAAATTCACGTTCGAAGTAGCGGGAGAGAACCGCGAAGGCGACTATGAGTTTGCGGGAACGGCATTGACGATGAAGTTCTCCGAGACCGAGACTGTATCGGCACAACTCCGAGACTACAACGAAATGACGTTTACATACAAGAATAAGAATTATACTTTCCTTCGAGACGTAGACTACACCGTAAGTTTTGCAAGCCAAGGAAGCGCGGTGACGGACAGAAACGTCAAGAACGGACGAGTTCTCGAAGAGCCTAACAGCCCCACAAAGAGCGGATATTTCTTTGCGGGTTGGTACGAGGACGCGCAGTATAAGACCCGTTTCAACTTCGGAAGCAAGATAACGGGAAACAAAACTTTGTACGGAAAATTTGTCGAGGCGATAGCGGCAGACCCCGAGTACACCGTAACGTTTGTAACGGGAGCGGGAGCGTCAACGGTAGACCCCATGCAGACCAAAGGCGGAATGATCGACGCTATGTC
>CANPVN010000027.1 GCA_947581755.1 uncultured Clostridia bacterium
ATTTTGGAACAACTATCCGACTTAAAGGACATAACCTACAAGTCTATGATGGGTGAATTTCTGATTTACTATCGCGGTAAACTTGTCGGAGGTATCTACGACGATAGATTGCTCGTAAAACCCGTGAAATCCGCTTTATCCTATTTGCCCCAAGCGGAGTATTCCTTGCCGTATGAAGGCGCAAAGGAAATGCTCAATGTAGACAATGTGGACGATAAGTTTTTTTTGACAGGATTATTTGAGGCAATGTATGACGACCTGCCAATGCCGAAAATGAAAAAGCGGGAAATTTCAATTTAACGGAGAAGTACGATTATGAGCGCAATTCTTTTTTTGGGAGCAAAAAATGCTTTAAGAAAAACCGAATATGGAGCAAAAGAGTTTTTTTCGGATATTAAATATTCGGATTCGATATTTTTTCGCGACGGGATTGCTTTTGACGACGATATATTTGAGCCGAACAGGCAACATATCGGACATTACGGTTCAATGTGTAAATGGTACGAAGTTAAGAGCAATGTAATGCTTTTTTGTTTCGAAAGTAAAAACAAAGACGCTATTCCCGATCTGTATGAAGCATCTTTTATGCTTAGTGAGTGGTTTATAAATTTTTTATCGGAACAGATCGGAGAGGGTAATGAATTGTATTTGTTGCGCCGATGGCTCGGCAATTCTCCCGATAAGAAAATCGACCGTAGAAATTTGAAAATAAGTAGTTTGAAGCCGACGGATTATAAACTTCGGTATGACGCTTTGCTGAAATTAAAACTTTGATAAATTCCTGTTTATAACCGCAAAGCGGTTGCTTCGTAACGCTGTAATTATAACATAAAATCGCCCCGCGGTCAAGAGCAGGCATACACGGCGAAAAAATATAATTCTTACATATTGAAATCTCTTGACTTGTTTCTATTTTTATGATGTAATCAAAGTCGGCTTGGATAACAAAAAAAATCGAGGATTGAAAAAGAGGGATAGTTTTACAAAAACGGAAAAACTTATCCCTCTTAAACTTTAGTTTTTTATTTAATTTTGTTTACACGAAAAGAGTTGTTTAGAAAAAGGTTTTGCGCGCGGTTTCTTTGGTTTCTTTGTCGAGGATGTAGGGGATACGCGTTGTATAGCCCGCTTTTGCCGCGACAATTTGCTTTGTAGGCCACATAAAGATCTCGCGGTTCCAAAGATTGACGGTATCGTTATAAACTTCTCTTGCAGCGGTAATTTCTCGTTGCAGGTATGAGTTTTGTTGCATTGCGTCGGCAATTTCTCTGTGCGCTTTGAGGTCGGGATAGTTCTCCACCGCAATATTGAAAGAGCGGTTGACGTTCTCGACTTCCCGCGCGTGAGCGATACGCTCTTCGTCGCCCTCTGCGCCTTTACCGCTGCGGTATTTGGCGATTTCCGTGAAGGTGTTTTGGTCGAGGTCGATGGCTTTATCCAACAGGCGAGCGCAGTTTTGCAAAATCTGTACGCGTTGCTCGAGATAATTGTCTATTTGAGACGCGTCGTGCTGAATTTTTTGTTGCAGTTGTTGGAAACGGTTTTTTGCCTTGATTTTCATGATCATCCAGATGATGCCGCCGATGATAGGGGGCAGGAACCACCAGATGATATCGAAGATTTTCGAGCCTACGCCCACTTTCACTTCGATCTGTTTTGCGATGACTTTTACGTCGTTTCCTTCCGCCATTTCTGGCGCGGAAAGTTCATTGAGTTCGTTTGCCATGGTTTTATACAATCTCCTTTATTTGTTTTTGTTTATGTCGAAATCGGAATCGAAATCCGAGTCGTCCGTAATGCAGCACAGAATACCGTGTCTGTAAGAATATTTCTCGATGCCGTGATTTTTGAGTTTTTCTTTGAGTTCGGAGTTCTCTCCGAAAGATCGTCCCGACAGTCCCAACTCTTTGAGCATTACCGTGCGTTCGTTGGAAATGGGGATATATTCGACCCAAGGGACGGGAACGTTATGAAAATTGCCGTCGCCGCCGAGGACGGGGATAAAGTCCACTCTGTCTACCGTGCGATAAGAATAAGCCGTGACGCATACTTTGTCGCTCTTGCCTTCGGTAGCCATAAAGTGAGTTTTTAGTATGGTAGTCGTTTTTGCCTCGGGAGGCGCGAAAGCGGCGACATTCATATTATTGACGGCGTATTCCGTTTCGTGACGGGTATAGTTTCTGTCATAAAAGTCTTTGTATATGTATTCGTGCGGCTTTTGCTGTTGATAGAGCGGAATGGACAACAGCGGCGCAAAGTCGAAATACAACGAACGGAAATACGCTACGTTGAAATTTATGAAATTTTGTCTCGCGATGTCGTGGCTGTAAGAATAAAATTGCGCGCCGTCGGTATCGGGATCCCAATCCGAGGAATGTTGGCTTGAAATATAGTTCAGACAGCCCGATTTTACCATTGTGAAATCGTCGCCGTAGCCGTCCGCATCTTTTATAAGAGCCAACAGATTTTTTTGCGCCAAAGGCGTGAACAGGAGTCTGAATTGCACCTCGTTGTCTCTGTCGAGCGCGCCGAACAGCACGTCGAACTCTTCGTTGCCCATCGCGGTGAAATCGGCGTCGTTTTCTTGTTTCGAGCGTATTTTTTTAATACCCGATTTGATTTTTTTTCTCGAGTTGCTTTTCGCTCAGATCTTCGGCATGGCAGGGCTTGCGGGAAAAGTGGAGGTCGGGAGCCGCCTCGTTTCCGTATATAAGGCGGGTCTCGCTGTGATAAAAGGGTTTGGGCTTTACCGTTTGCGCATGCAGCGTTTGCGAATGATGTACGATATGCGCGTTTCCTTTGGAGTCGTATTCCGTTTCCGTCCAGGTGATGAGCAGAGAGCCCGTATATATTTGAGTTCCCAAATTGTGAATAATTTGCCTGTCTATAACGAAGGGGTTTCCCGAGATCTCTCCCGTCAATATCCCTATTGTGGAGCGATTGTTGTCATCGAAAGGATTGTAGCCGTATTTGCCTTGGAGATAGTCGTAACGACGCATACCGAAATTGTCGTCTATATGCAAAAGAGGCACCGTTTTTTCTATTATTTTTTTCGTCATATCGTCATCGAACAGCAGATTTAACGGCAACATTTGTTTGTAAGCGGCGTTCTTCAGTTCTTGCGCTTGCGCGGAGCGTTCGTCTTTTTCTTTTTTCAATGCCGCAATACGAGGTCTTGTCATTTTGAATATCATCACAAAGCCGAGTACGACGAAAATTACTCCGAGCGGCAACAAGACTGCGCCTATAACGACATTTCCTCCCGAAGTAAGTACGGCTATGCTTATGATAACGAATAAAAAACCGAGACAAATCAAAACGATCAAAAACGCTTGCAGAACTGAATACTTCGACAGGCTCTTTTTCGTCTCTTCGATATAGCGCATTTTTTCGTTATATTTTTTGACCGTGGCTCTGTTTTCTTCGATATCGAGTCCCGACTCTTTTGCGAGCGAATCGAAAAAAGCCTCGGTGTTCGTCAAAAACTCTTTGGCGTAACTTTCTTTGTATGCTCTTAAGGGTTCAAGCGTTCTGTCATCCATCGGTTATTGCCTCTCTTCGACAATATTCAACATAAATATACCACTCTATTGACTTTTTGTCAATAATTATATTCTCGTTTTTATTATTTGATTCTTTATATCAAAATTTGCAAGTCAAAGAGATGCGTTTCTTTTCTTTATCCACTCCGAGTACCTTTACGTCGATTATATCGCCGACTTTGACGACTTCGAGAGGGTGTTTTATAAATCTCTCCGAGAGTTGCGAGATATGGACGAGACCGTCTTGGTGTACGCCTATATCGACAAAGACTCCGAAGTCTATGATGTTACGCACCGTGCCTTTCAGTATCATGCCTTCTTTTAAGTCGTCCATATCGAGAATATCCGATCGCAAGACGGGCTTGGGGAGTTCCTCTCTCGGATCCCGAGCGGGTTTTTCCAACTCTAAGAGAATATCGGCAAGGGTGGGTTCGCCTATGCCGAGTTTGCGCGCCGTCTCTTTTATATCGAGTTTGTCTTTCAGCCCCGAGAGTTTGCCTATTTTGTCGGGTGTTATTCCGAGGATATGCATAAGTTCCGTTGCGGCGGCGTAACTTTCGGGATGTACTCCCGTTGCGTCGAGGAAGCAGTCTCCGCCCGAAATTCTTAGGAATCCCGCGCACTGTCCGAAGGTTTTTTCGCCCAATTTATCGACTTTAAGGAGTTGTTTTCTGTCCGTGAATCTGCCCTTTGTTTCGCGGTAGGCGACAATGTTTTTGGCGATAGACGGAGTCACTCCCGCTATGTATTTCAGCAGAGCGGCGCTTGCGGTGTTAAGATCGACGCCCACTTTGTTGACGCACGCTTCGACAACGCCGTGAAGAGTTTCGTCCAAACGCTTTTCGTTCATGTCGTGTTGATATTGTCCCACGCCTATCGAGCGAGGTTCTATTTTGACGAGTTCCGCCAATGGGTCGAGGAGTCTGCGCGCTATGCTTGCCGCGCTTCTCTGTCCGACGTCGAAGTCGGGAAATTCTTCCGTACCCGCTTCGCTTGCCGAATAGACCGACGCTCCCGCTTCGTTGACTATCACGTATTGAACTTTAAGTCCCGTCTCGCGCAAGAAGTCGGCGATGATCTTTTCGCTCTCGCGAGAAGCCGTGCCGTTTCCCAAAGAGATCAAGCCTATATCGTACTTTTCGATGAGACGCGCGAGAGTGGTTTTCGCTTTGGAGATTTTCTCGGGCGTGGTGGGTTCGGTGGGGTAGATGACCGCGGTATCCAGCACCTTACCCGTAGCGTCCACAACGGCGAGTTTACAGCCCGTTCTGAATGCGGGATCCCAGCCCAAAACGGTATGTCCCGAGATGGGCGGCTGCATAAGCAACTGCTCGAGGTTCTTCCCGAATACCGAGATCGCGCCTTCTTGGGCTTTGTCGGTGAGCATATTGCGGATTTCCGTCTCTATGGCGGGAGCAATGAGCCGTTTATAACTGTCGATAACGGTATCGCATAAGAATTGTTTTGTATAGACGTTATCTGCCGTTATGACTTTTCTTTCGAGATATGCCGTAATGCGTTCTTCGGGCGCGATTATCTTTACCGATAAAATCTTTTCCTTTTCTCCGCGGTTTATAGCAAGGATGCGATGTCCCGCAATGCGTATCACGGGTTCGGAATAGTCGTAGTAGTTTTCGTAAACGGATTTTTCTTGGGGCTTTTTCGCGGAAGAGTTGACGACGCCTTGCTTATAAGTCATATCCCGAATGGCGGCGCGATAGTCTGCGTTGTCCGAGATTATCTCCGCGATTATATCTGCGGCTCCCGCGAGCGCGTCGTCGGCGGTCTCGACGCCTTTTTCGCTGTCTATGTATTTTTCGGCGAGCAGAGCAAGATGCCTGTCCGCGCGTTGGAGCAAGATATACATTGCCAAAGGCTCGAGTCCTTTTTCTTTGGCGATCGTCGCCCTCGTTCTCCTTTTGGGGCGATAGGGACGATACAAGTCGTCCACCGCGACCTGAGTTTCGGCATTGAGGATTTTCGTTTTCAGTTCCCGAGTCAAAAAGCCCTGTTCTTCTATGCTTTTCAGAACTTGAGATTTTTTGTCTGCGAGATTGCGTAGGTATTCGAGGCGTTCCGACAGTTTTCTCAATTCTTCGTCATTCAGCCCGCCCGTGGCTTCTTTTCGGTATCTTGCGATAAAGGGGACTGTGTTTCCGTCGTCGAGGAGCGATATTGCCGCGTCCACTCTCCACAGAGGCACCGAAAGTTCGCGCGCTATTATTTCATTGATTTCCATATTTTCTCCGTAAAAAAACAAGTTGATGTCATTATAACAAAATTTCCCGATTTTTGCAAGCAAACCGCCGTTATCGACCTTACGCGTGCCTCTTTGAACTGCGTAGTTTTATCCGTTTTCGGCGTTCTTCGGAGTGCGTCGCTTAACATTTTCAAATTGTTTTCGGTGTATTTTGCCGATTTACCGTTGCAATGCTTGTCACGGGACAAAAATTTTGTTATAATAAGAAAATGGATATTCTTTTTTAATGTTACCGGAGATAAAGATGGATTATTTGTTTTTTGATATAGAGTGTAGCGACGGGATTCACATGTGCGAGTTCGGATATGTCATTGCCAATGAAAATTTCGAGGTGCTTAAAAAGGAATATTTTTTGATAAATCCCGAAGAAAAATTCTTTCTCGGCGGCAAGAAGGGCGGACTCGAATTGAACTTTACCGAGCGGGAATATCGTCGCAGTCCTTCTTTTCCCACCTTTTACGAGACGATAAAATCCATTGTCGAAAACAAAGAGTATAAAATAATAGGATTTTCGATGAGCAACGACGTGAAGTTTCTCGAGACAGCGTGCAAAAAATACGACAAGGAACTTTTCAAGTTTGTTTATTACGACAGTCAGATCATTTATGCGGCGTTGTTCGGGAACGGACTGAACAGGTCTCTCGAGTACGCAACCGAAAGTTTGCAGGTCTATCGCGGAGATATAAAAATGCACCGCAGCGACGAGGATTCTCTGTTGACGCTGAGGTTGGTAGAGGCGATGTGCCTTCAAAAAAATATCGGTATCGAAGAGCTTTTGCATGCCGTCCCTTTGGCAAGGAGCAATGCTCAGCAGCGTATGGAAGACAATATCGCAATGCTCGATACCTATCCCGAACTTTTGAGTTACAACAAAAAGAAGAAGATTTTAGAGGCATATTCGTTTTCCATGACTCCCGACGAAGAGTTGACGGATCTCAAACTTAAAGGCAAGAAGATTTGTTTCAGTACTTTTTACGAGGCGGAACAGACGCGTAATTGTCTTGTGCTTATGCGACACATAGTCAACAACGGCGGCGCCGTGACTTTCACCGTCCCCGAGACGGATATTTATATAAGGCACGAAAAGGACGAGGAGATAAAGGACGACCCCAAACGAAGATATTACAATATTTTGCACGCGGGCGGGCATAAAATAAACATATTGTCATATAACGATTTGTTGAAAACGCTAAGTCTCGACGCTCGGGAGATAGAGAAAGAGCCTTTGCCTGTCTACAAAAGGCAGAAGCAAAAGAAAGAAAAATACCGAACCAAGGCTGCGCCGATAAAAAATACTTTGGGCGACTATTTCAAGCAACAAAAGATACATTTGAGTTCGCTTTATGAGGGCGACGGCGAGAACGGCTTACCCGAGGGAAAAAACAAGGCTAATTGATTTAACGAAGAACAAGGCGATTGCGAGGCAGCCCCCGCGGGCATAGTCGCGAAACGCTTTTTTCTTAATTCGGAGTTGGTTTTCGCGAGCGGGGATAGTGCGAATAACAAATCCCCCCAGACGGCTACGCCGCCAGCCCCCCCCTTATTTGAAACGCTACGCATTTCAAACAAAGGGAGCCAAGAAAAAAGGTTGGATTCTGCTCCCGAAGGGGCCACCCTTAGTAAGGGTGGCTGTCACCGAAGGTGACTGAAGGGATTGTTATAATAATCCAACCTTTTTTACCTCGTCAAAAAGTTCATCTTTTTGACGAAAGAGGAGCAATCGTCCGAAAAAGGAGCCTTTTGGCGAAACAAAATAAGAATACCCACTACTTTCAAACGCGGAAATAACATTGGTGTTAAAAATAACCTCTGCCGCGACCATGGGTGCAGCGTCACGCTGCCTGAAGGGATTGTTATAATAATCCGACCTTATAAAAAACTAACCGAAAAGTTTATCTTTTCGGTTAAAGAGGAGCAACGGAGCATAAAAGACTCCTATTTGAGCGATAGCGAAAAAGAGAGTCTCAAAGCGACTGTTGCGACGCCGTCACGCTGCTTGTATATTGCGATGGAATTTATTTTATAGGTTCGAAGTCGGCTGCGCCGTGTTTGCACAGCGGGCAGATATAGTCGTCGGGGAGTTCGTCTCCTTCATAGACATAGCCGCATATTTTACAGACGAAGCCTTTCTTGCCTTCGGTGGCGGGGCGGGGTTTTACGTTTTTATGATAGTAGTCGTAAGTCATCGTCTCGGTATTCGAGAACACTCTCGCTTCGGTGACGGAGCAGATAAACATTCCATGAGTGCCGAGATCGACATATTGTTCGACTTTCAGCGACATCATCGAGTTGATATATTTTTTAAGGAACACAAGTCCGTTATCGGAATGTAAAACATCGATATCTCGGAATTTATCTACCGTTCTTCCCGACTGAAAGCCGAAGTTCTCGAAAACCGAGAAGGGCGCGTCTACGGAAAGGCAGTTGACATTCATAATGCCCGTCTGTTTGATTATGTGGTGCGAGTAATTTTCTTTGTTAATGGTTACGGCTATTCGGTTGGGTGTGGCGGTAAGTTGAGTCACGGTATTGACGATAAGCCCGTTGTCTTTTTTGCCGTCGTTGGAAGTCACTACATACAAGCCGTAGCCTATGTTGCTCAACGCTTTCAAGTCGTTTTTGTTTGCGGTCTCGTCCATGCCTGCGAGATAATCCTTGCACAGTTCGTCGGCAAGCGCGTCGAGTTGCGCGGTACTGTCGGCGTCGAGAGCGGAGTGGATCTTTACCGTAGTTTCGGCGTATGTGAGTTTCTGACAAGGCTCGAGCATGGATTTCATGACTTTTGCCGCCAAAGGAGCCCAACTGCCGTTTTCTATAAACGCCACGGTGCGGGAGCGGAAATTGCGCTCGGTAAGGTGGTTAATGAACTCTTTCATAAAGGGGAATATATCGGCGTTATAGGTGGTTGTCGCGAAAACTATTCTGCCGTAGCGGAAAGCGTTTTGGACGGCTTCCGCCATATCGCATCGGGCGAGGTCGTTGACTACGACTTTGGGGCAGCCCTTCGCCTTCAATTTCTGTTCCAAGAGTTCGACGGCCTTTTTTGTGTTGCCGTATACCGAGGTGTAGGCGATCATAATGCCTTCGCTTTCGACGGCGTATGACGACCAGATATTGTAAAGATTAAGATAATAACCGAGATTTTGAGTAAGTACGGGACCGTGAAGGGGACAAATCGTCTCTATATCCAGCGTTGCCGCCTTTTTGAGCAGAGACTGTACCTGAGCGCCGTATTTGCCGACTATGCCGATATAGTAACGCCTTGCTTCGTCCGCCCATTCTTCCTGTACGTCGAGCGCTCCGAACTTTCCGAAGCCGTCCGCCGAGAACAAAATCTTATCCGCCGAGTCGTAAGTTACTATGACTTCGGGCCAATGCACCATGGGAGCGGTGACGAAAGTCAAAGTGTGACGGCCGAGACATAAAGAGTCTCCTTCGCCGACGACGACTCTTCTGTCGGAGTATTCCGAGCCGAAAAAGCCGTTCATCATGATAAACGCTTTTGCCGAGGCTACTACGGTCGCTTTGGGGTAGTTTTTAAGGAAATTGGCAACATTCGCCGAATGATCGGGCTCCATGTGTTGGACGATAAGATAATCGGGAGATTTTCCGTTAAGAACCGCCGAAAGGTTGTCGAACCATTCGTGCGTAAAGTTCTTATCCACGGTGTCGAGAACTGCGATTTTTTCGTCCATAATTATGTACGAGTTATACGACATTCCGTTGGGTACACGGTATTGACCTTCGAACAGGTCCACTTTGTGATCGTTGACTCCTACATAAAAGATATCCGAGGAGATTTTTGTTTGCATAATAAAATAACCTTCCTTGTGTGATTTATTCCGATATAATTATATTGAAAAAAATACTTTATGTCAAGACTTCGGACAAAAAAGCCTCGGCAAAAATATAATCGAAGTATAAAAATTTTCTGTAATATATATTCAAATCCTTGACATTGGTGAGTGGTTAATGCTAAAATGACATAAACCATGAGGAGTTTTGCCCCCATGGGGGCATTTTGTCATTACATGACAAAATGAAACTCTCTTAATTATTTTTATACGGATTTGCATATATTTGTATACATACATGTGTGCAATCCAAAAGGAGGAGAAATGAAAATAAATAAAAAGCAAGGTTTGGCGATCTTGTCTATTGCGGCATTCATTGTTACTATGATGTTTTCCGCAGTATTTGTCATGCCTACGCGTCCCGCTGCCGCAGCGGAGATAATAGTTCCTGTTTCTACCGAGGCCGCATTAAAAGAAGCGGTAAAAAAAGCAGAAACAACGCCTACAACTATAAAACTCGAACAGGATATCGAATTACCGGTTGAGTGGATAGATGGTTGGTCTACGGGTTTGTATATCAAACGTGGACAAAACATCACGATAGATGTTAACGGTCATACATTGGCTTCAAGATTGGAAGAGTATAGCGGTATCGTTTTTTACAATATGGGCACGCTTTCCGTGATAGACAGTTCAGAGGATTATAAAGGGAAAGTTGTCTCAAACGGAGCAATCAGTGACCAAAAGTGGAACGCCGATCTTATGGCGCTTATCATGAACTATGGAAATTTAACACTTGATGTCGAGTTTGGCTTGGAACGTCCTGATTCCACAGAGTTTGGTACCCCCGGCTATTATACAGATGTACAAAATAAGGCACCCAGTGTTCTTATTCGCAATGAGTTTATTCTCCCTAACTCTGTTGATGATGACGTAAATCACGTCTCCCTCACGATTAATGGTGGCACCTTCGATATGAATACCATTGCAGGAGCAACGGCCTACGGATTTTTCTATATCAAGGACGCCGATTTGACAATCAACGGCGGCACCTTCCGTAATACATCGGGGAGACAGCCCCTCTACGGCGGTTTTTTGGGAAAATTAGAGTCCGTCAATAAGAGGTCATCGGTTGAGGAAAAAATTGTTGAAGATCGTCATGTTGAAGTGACAATCAATAATTGTGACATGCGAGGAGATTATTTTGACGATAAGTTTTTCAATACATCGCAATATAATACACAAAAGATTCCAAATGAAAAATATACGATAAAAATATTCGGTGGTATCTTCCCTGCAGATTTCTCCGCTTACACTGATGTCGATCATACGATGATTGAGGAAACGGTCACGGCAAACGAAGGGAAAGATGTTATTGAAAGATATTGGGTTTTTACCAAAGCAGATCCCACGAATGCTGGAGCTATTATTATGAAAAACGGAGAGCCCGTGAAGTATTGTTTGACATTCGACGATGCTTGGACTGCCGCCAACTTGATGAGTGAAAACAGAGCTATTGTGCTCATGAAGGATGGAATTACATCACAAACACTAAAAATAAACAATGTAGAAGCAGATTTGACTCTCGACTTAAATGGTCACAATCTTACAGTTTCCCCTGAGGTAAACTTCCAGTCTTACCACTTTATGTATGATAATAAGTATATCAAATCCGATGACAGCTACTATGGTAAATTCGTCGTTCGTGATGGATCCGGCGACAAGGATGGTGAATTGATATTAAATTATCGAGAAAGAGCACAGTATGGTGGTATTTCTCTAAGTAAATGCTACCAATTCGTTCTTGAAAGTGGCACAATTCATATTACTGGAGTTAAGCCAAATGTAACTCCGTATTATGAACCCGGGATTCCGCTGTTCCATTTTTCGCTTAACGGATCGAGTTCAAATAGCCACTTGAAACCCAATGCGGTCCTAATCAACGGCGGCAATATTGTTTCAGATTTTGCACCAGATGATGTAAAAGTTGCAGTTTGGGAACAAGATTCCTCTGGAAACAAAGATGTAGAGAATATCACAAATCCCGACGATGCGCAGAAGGCGTCCTTCAAAATCGCAGATCCCGAGTTTACGTCTGTTCTCGATGACTATCTCAAAGTATGCGGCGGCATGAGATTTACATGGGATCTTAAGAATTTCATCGGACAAGAATTTGGTGAAACTTCCTCATACAAATGGGTGGAGAGTAAGGAAGGTTATATCTTTTTGAAAGCCGAAGAAATCGCAAATTACTACGCGGCCAATCATACATATGCAACCTTTGCAGACGCAATTGCGGCCGTTGCAAATGCTGAGGACAAGAGCATCAGCGCGCTTACCGATGTTACGGAAGAAAGCGGCATCACGATCCCGAATGGTGTCACGCTGAATTTGAACAAATACCTTAACTACACATTAACTGGCAATGTCACGTTGGAGGGCGGTGCAAGTCTTCTAAACGGTTCCGTGGTCGGTGATGTCACCGTAAGCGGCGCAGCGACGATCTCGAACGCCAAACTTAAAAAGACTCTCACGGTCGAGAAAGCCGGTTCCGTCAGCCTCTACGATGGCACCTATGAGGGAAGTATCACTGTTAAAGATGGCGGCAATCTTATCATCTACGGCGGTAAGTTTGCGGAAGGAATGGAACTTGAAACCTACGACAGCTATATCTATCCGGGCTTCGGCGCGATGGCCCCGAGCGGCGGCTATCGGATGGTGAAACCAGGTGTTGCCAGCCTTGCGGCATTGAAATGGTACAACCAAAAAGGCGCCGCAACTGCAGGGATCCAACTCCTTGCTGATGGCGACATCTATCAAATCAACAGTGTGGAAGAGTGGCTTTATTTCTCCTCGATCGTCAACAGCAATCAAGATTCCTTCAAGGATGACACGATCGAGTTGAAGAGCGGGCTTAATTTCAAGGATCGAATTTTCCTCACGGCGGGCATCTGTGGAGCACCCTTTGAGGGTACCTTTAACGGAAACAAAAACACAATTATCAATGTAGATGCTCAAGAGCTTACCGTTGGTCTCTTTGGCAAAACGGGTAGCGGCTGTGTCGTCAACGATCTCACGATCGAAAGCTCCAACTTCACAGCGGGCAGCGGCTATTTTGATGAGGACAATCAGTCACTTGGCTATCTTGCGGCAGGCTCTGTCGTCGGAGACGGCTATCTTGGTATGAGTTCGGGCATTAAGATCATCCGCGATACCATCGATCAAGAGGGCAACGGTAAATCTTTCTTGGGTGCTGTCATAGGGCATACGTACAGTTCTGTCAGCTTAAAGGATCCTGAAATCGAGGACTCTTCCGTTCAACTTAATTGGAAGAGCGGCGGCATTGTGGGTTATGTGGAAGGTGGCCTCACGCTTAACGGCGGCTCGATTTCCGGACTTAAATTCACCGGTGAAACAGGTTGGTATCCCGGCGGTGTTTTGGCGGGTGACCTCAACAGCGCCAATGCAACCATCACAGATGCGACGATCGATTGTCCTGACCTTCGTTTGAACGGTGGAAGCAGTTCGGGAGTGCAGGTTACGGTCGAAGGAACCAAAACGGATATCCATGTTGACAGTCTCGGCACTGCGGGCAAGTTCGAGTTTACACTTAGCGCAGACAAGACTGATTCTGCACAGCTTCAGGTTGGTAGTGAGCTTCCATCGAATGCAACCGTCAAAGACAATGAAGGTAACGATATCACTCAAGAGAAAAATCCCGACGGCGACGGCTTCATCATGCAGGCGGCGCCCAAGAAGGTGGAGGTTTACTACGGTAACGGAGAGATTCGCAGCAGCTACAATACAATTGAAGAGGCGCTTAAAGAGGCTCAAAGTGGTGACAGAATTTATTTGCAAGATGATGTAACTGAAAGCGTCACGATCGAGACGGAAAAAAATGTCACGATTAATCTTTACACGCACATTCTTACAGGAGACATCACGGTAAAGGGTACACTTACGCTCGAAAACGGCACTGTGAAAGGTTCGGTCAAAAACGAGGGCGGTGAACTTACTTTTGAGCGGGGAGAAAAAGGACTCATTATCGAAAATACCACGGAGGCAGTCACGGGCGACTACACCGTGCCGGAAGAGTATTGCGTCCGTAAAACGATGTCCAATGAAACTTTGATTAAGCTTGAACTCGCTGCTGAGCATGAAAACACAAAGTATACCGCAGTTGGCAACGTTATCACTGTCTCTTGCGCGTATTGCGATCATGAAGCGGGTAATATCACACTTACGGCAGAAAACTTCACCTATGACGGCAACGCGCACGAAGCTGAAGTCACGGTGGAGCCCGAAGGACTTTTGTCCATAGTTCCCACGATCACATATAAACGTAGCGATATCGAGAATGGCACGTATACCTCGATTGAAGGGCTTCCAACGGCAAGTGGCTACTATGAAGCGTCCATTCAGATTGGCGATGCAATCGCGAGTGTGAGGTTTTCCTCTTTGCAAATGGCGGTCATCGTGAGCGACATCATGGTTGGAACAGTCACCTATAGTGACACAGCGGTGGAAGTCACAAGTTTTAGGCTCACGACAGTGGATGGAAAAGAAATTTCCACCAAAGGCTTCACCCTCAAGGTAATGTTAAAGGAATCGGCGTATAGCGTTGGAAAGAATGTTGCACTCATCACGGCGATCACTCTCGCCGGCGCGGAGGCGGAAAATTATATGCTCGCGCCGGTTGGACAGCAGGCATTTTTGGAAGTCACCGTAGTGCCCGCGACCCTCTACGTCGTGGTCAATGAAAAGGGCAGAGTATCATATGAAGGTTTTGCATACAATGAGGATGAAAAAGTTCTCGGAGGAGAGTTGGGATTTGACATAGTGGACAACGGGGACGGAACGAGCACAGTAACTCCGAAAGGACTTGAAAGCGAGAATTATGACATAGTGTATGTTGGAGGAGTAGTTTCGAATAGCGTATTGGAACCCGTAGGGGACAATCTCTGGATAGTGTGGGTTGTGATAGGCGCGATAGTAGCTGTACTCGGAGCAATGGCGATTGTGTTTGCCGTCAGAAAGAAGAGAGGTTAATAGTTACTTATAGCATAATAAAACAAGGGCATTTGCAGTCAAATGCCCTTGTTTTATATAATAATATATCATTTGTCTAATCGATAATTGTAAAAAATTTTCTGTAATATATATTCAAATCCTTGACATTGGTGAGTGGTTAATGCTAAAATGACATAAACCATGAGGAGTTTTGCCCCCATGGGGGCATTTTGTCATTACATGACAAAATGAAACTCTCTTAATTATTTTTTACGGATTTGCATATGTATATGTGTGCAATCCAAAAGGAGGAGAAATGAAAATAAATAAGAAGCAAGGTTTGGCGATCTTGTCTATTGCGGCATTCATTGTTACTATGATGTTTTCCGCAGTGTTTGTCATGCCTACGCGTCCCGCTGCCGCTGAAGGTTTTATTCCATCAAACACGGTAAAAGTTTCGACGGAACAACAATTACATGACGAAATTACAAAGGCAGGGACTGTGGCAACAAGGATTGTTCTTGAAGATAATATTGAACTGCAAACATCTGAAGTTCGTATAAACCAAAATCAAAATATCGCAATAGATTTGAATGGTCATACGCTTTCTAGAAACAGTTGGGTAATTGTCAATTGGTGGGGAAATCTTTATCTTGAAGACAGTTCTGATGAAAAGGCCGGCACGATTGCGGCAGCGGGTAACTCCTATATTACAGCCCTTGTTTATAATTACGGAAAGATGGAGTCAAGCGTCAATTACGATGTCAAATATTCGTCTTGCGTAGCAGTAAGAAACGAGTTGCGTATTAATAACAATGTCTATATATGCAATCCTTCGTTGACTATCTCGGGCGGTACCGTAAGTCATGCCGGTGGAAGTGGTAACGGCGTTACATTGCTTGAAGTTATCGACGGAGATTTGACTATCACGGATGGTACTTTTATTACAGGAGGATATCAAGGGACTACTTCGCTTCTTGTCAATGTAACTTCGTCGGAACTTAGTCCGAACGTTAGTATGGAATATGGTGAGGATTATAAACAAAGTGAAGCCGGTGGCTATGAGCTTACCCCGAACGGAAAGGTAAAAGCCGATGCAGCAATTGAAGCATTAAAGCCTACCGTCGAAGCTTATAAACCTCATCGCAAGAGTCGTATCACTATAGATGGCGGTGATTTTACTGCTTTCTCCGAGAAATGCGGAGTCATTAAAGTTGCCCGCAATGTGAGAGAAGTTACGGAGTTTCGTTGTGCTCGGTACAGTGCTTCTTGGGGCTGGGACGATACGGATCCCTACGATGCATCGGTCAGAATTACAGACGGAAAATGGGGCAGAGATCTCTCCGGTTATGTTGATGACGGGTACTGGATGGAACATGTTCAGGAAACATCGGAAGAAGGTTTCTATCGAGTTGCAGTTGCCAATAAGGACATTGCAGCGGCTTCCGTGACGGTCAACGGTAAGGAAAATTACTATACAACGGTAAGTGCGGCGTTTGCTGCGGCAAAAACTACCGTATCGAAAGAGCATATCATAAAATTGTTGAAAGATAGCACAGTAAAAATTTTGAGTTTGACAGATGTCAGTGGCGATATTGTCCTTGACCTCTACGATCATAAATTGACTATAGATCCTGAAGCAAACGACTCTACACATATTGATATAAGTAACAGCAGCGACTTTAAGAATAGCTTTATTATACGTGATTCAAGCTCGCAACAGAGAGGCGAACTCGAGCTCTGTGCATCAAAAGGAGTCAGCAAGCAGTCATTTTTTTACTTGTATACGGGAAATACGAAAGTTGTGCTTGAAAGTGGAACGATCCGTCAGACCGGTTTATTGCCGGAAAGTTACAAGGACTATTCTACGGAAAATAGCCATGATGAGAAATTATTGTTTATGTCTCTGTTTAAGTTCGCGCCCACCGGACAGCCTAAGGAATATCTTGATAAATACGAAAACGATTATCCGGATACCGTGACGATAAAAGGCGGTAATATTATTTCGGAAATGGAATTCGGAACGGAAGATAATATAGTTGATACTCATGCCGGTGTTTTGGTCGGATTTGACGGACCTAATTATGGTAATGATGAATTTGGTTTGGTATCGAAAACGACCGATGAAATCCCCAATAAGGAGAAGATGATAAAACTTGATCTTGATGATTATCTTAAAGACGGAACAAAGAGTTGTAAATTCTCGTGGGATTTCAACGATTTGCTTGCGCCAAAAGGATTGACAAGTAATCAGGCTTCGGACGGTTGTTATATTGTCTCTAAAGTAAAAGAAGGCGAAAATTTCCTTGTCGGCTCCACATCTGAGAAGGTAGGCACTTTGCAGGAAGCTTTGAGTAAATCAAGCAACAAAGATACTATTGCCGTTCTTCAAACAGTTACGGTTTCAGACGAAGTTGTAATTGATAAAGGTATAACGCTCAACTTGAATCCTGCTGTAAATTTTGATTTAACGTTTAGTCAAGGGGTTTCGCTCACGGGTGGTGCGTCGATCTGTTACGGAAATATCACCGGAAATGTTACGGTAACAGGTGAAGCAACAATTGAAGTCGTTGCGCTCACCGGTAATGTTACTGTGAATAGTAATGGAAAGTTGAGAATTTTAAGCGGTACATATAACAGCGAGTTTACTGTCCAAGACGGTGCAAGTATGGAAATTTCCGGCGGTTCCTTCAGAGGAAGTCAAATTTCAAAAATAGACAAATATTTCGGATATATGCTTGGCGCTTATAAGGCAGCTGATGCCCAATATGAAGCCGCAACCCTTTATCCCGTTCAACTTGCACCCAATCTCGCCGCACAAGATTGGTATAGTAAAGCACAGGACTCTGTTTACGAGATAAGCACGACAGAACAATGGTTATACTTCTCGCTTTATGTAAACAGCGGAATAGACAATTTTAGCGGAAAGACGGTAAAACTTACGGAAGCCCTTAATTTTGATACGAACGCCGCAAACGGAATTTCTCTTGCCGCAGAAGCACAAGCGCCTAATTTCCTTCCTGCCGGCAATTCCAAGAATAAGTTTGCAGGTACATTTGACGGCAACAATATGGAAATGAGCGGCATTATAGCGCAAGAGCGTTTCGTCGGACTTTTCGGTATGGCAGAAGCACAAGCGCGTTTCCGTAATATTGTTATAAAAAATTCTTCTTTCATGATAGGGAATGGTTTCCTCGGTGATTATAATCCGGCAACAGGATATTGTGCAGCCGGAGCAATCGTAGGCGAAGGCTTCCTCAGTGGAAACACAGAGGGAACGGATTGGAGCGGCGATATCACACTCAATGGCGTCAATGTCGGATATGTAATCGATGGTCAGCATTTTGTAGGCGGTGTTATCGGACACTCCTGGGGTGATGTCAAGATCGACGGATTGAAATTCACCAATGCGACAACGGTAAAATCCAATTGGAAGATGGGTGGAGTAGTCGGTTATCTCGACGGAACGTTTTATATCAAGAAAGCGGATATCGAACAAGGAGTAGACGGCGGCAAAAACGGGTTGGTTTTGGATACTTCCGATGCCTTTTTTGCGTCGGGTGCGCTTGTCGGTCATGCAAACGGTTCTAACAATGTTATAGAAGACTGCACTATCTTGGAACATAATGATTCTCTTATCGGAACGACTTATGCCCTCGGTACAAATAGTAACATTACAATAAAAGGACAAGAAACAGAACTCGATATTTATAAAGTTGTAGGCGGGGGAAGGAGTCCCGATGCTCCCGATGTGGTAGTTGAGCTTGACGGAGAAGTCACCGAAGAAGGAATCAAACAAGGATCCTTCAAGACACAAGAAACCGAAGATTATCTTAAATTTCAAGATAAAGATGGCAACCCTATAGAGATGGAGGCTGCTCCCGGTGGCGGATATAACGCACAGGCAAAACTTGTTGTTGACGTTACGATCGGAAATATAAATGGTATAACATACGGAAGCGAAGAGAACATTACGCTTGCTTCAAGGAATTTCTCTCTTTTCGATAAATTCGGACATGTTATAGAGAAGGCAATGTATGAGGGAATAACGATTAGTGTTACGCTTAAGCTTTCTGATTACTCGGTAGGTAAGCAAGTTGCATTGATAATCTCGTATACAGTTACGGGAGAAGATGCGGAAAACTTTAATTTTGGACTTACGGGGAACCAAGCATTCGTAGAAGTTGATGTACAGCCCGGAACTTTGTATGTCAAAGTTGATTCGAAGGGCAGAGTATCATATGAAGGTTTTGCATACAATGAGGATGAAAAAGTTCTCGGAGGAGAGTTGGGATTTGACAT
>CANPVN010000028.1 GCA_947581755.1 uncultured Clostridia bacterium
TCCTCGAGAACTCGTCCGTTCTTGACGTTCCTGTCCGTCACCGCGCTTCCTTGGCTGTCAAAACTTACGGTGTAGTCTACGTCTCGAAGGAAAGTATAATTCTTATTCTTGTATGTAAACGTCATCTCGTTGTAGTCTCGGAGTTGTGCCGATACTGTCTCGGTCTCGGAGAATTTCAACGTCAACATTGTTCCCGCAAACTCATAGTCGCCCTCGCGGTTCTCTCCCGCTACTTCGAATGTGAATTTGCTGTCGTCTTTAAGACTTATGTGGTAAGTGTCGGAACCGTCGTCACAGTAATATGCGCCGCCTTCGGGTCCCGCAGGTACTTTGTTCGTCGGCTGATTGGAAGGGTTGCACGCCACGGTTATTCCCATAACCAGCGCGAGTACCATCAAAACAGTTAACAAAACGGTTAACTTTCGTTTCATAGATTCCTCCTTTTTTTGAAATCTTATTTTATTAAGTATATCACTACCCCCCCCCACTGTCAAGCGTTTATCATAAATTATTTTATATTTTTCTCATGTGTGTACCAAAGTGAAATAAACCTTATTAATGGAATTGCAAAATCCAAGTTTTATATGTTAAAAAATATGATCCTTATTAATTCAAAAAATTCAAATATTTTTAAAAAAGAAAAGACTATTGTAATATATGATTTACAATAGTCCTTTGCATATTTATATTTTTAGAAATTCAGGTGGAGATCATTTTAATCTAAAATTTACTCGATAATTTTTCGGTTGATAATCTTGCCGCCTCTTTTATTTGCAAAATTCTTTCTTTTACCTCTTTTTCTCTGCCATTATCCGAAGGAGAATAAAAAATCTTGTCGGCTATACTCTCGGGTAAATAAGCCTGTTCTATATACCCGCCGTAATCGTGGGGATACAAATAAGGTATCGAGGATTTGTCCAAACTCGAATGATTGTTGTTTCTTAAATGGAGCGGAACAAAACTGTCACCGACCTCTTTCACAGCGTCTTTTGCTGCCTCTTTTGCAATCAAAACTTTATTGGATTTCGGCGCTGTCGTTATATATATTATGGCATGAGCCAAAGTAAGTTCCGCTTCCGGCAAGCCTATCTTCTCATAAACCAAGAAGCAATCGAGAACAAATCTTAAAACCGAACTGTCTGCCATTCCGACATCTTCACTCGCATGCGCAAGCATCCTTCGGAACAAAATTGCGGGATCGAGACCGGAAGCAAGCAAACGAAACGCCCAATACAATGCGGCATCCGTGGCGGAGCCTCTGAGAGATTTACAAAAAGCGCTCAACATATCATAATAGTTGCTTTCGGATAAAGAGAAGGATTTTCTTTGCATTGACTGCTCGGCTACGCTCTTTGTTATGATTATCCTTCCGTCCTTATCGGGCGGAGTTGTAAGTACCGCAAGTTCAAGTCCGTTGAAAGCGTTACGCAAATCTCCCGCAGCCGCCCAAGCGAGATACTCGAAAGCGTCTTCGGCAACGGTAATCAACATATTTCCGTAACCTTTTTGCTTATCTTGTACGGCGCGTTTCAAGCCTACAATAATATCGGCATCCGAAAGAGGTTTCAGTTCGAAAATGCGACAACGCGAAACAATCGCTCTCGTCATCGAGAGAAAGGGATTTTCCGTTGTGGATCCTATAAAAATTATACTTCCGTCTTCGATTGCGGACAAGACACAATCGGACTGGGCTTTATTCCACCTGTGACATTCATCGAGTAAAAGATATGTCTTCTTACCATACATCTTAAGACGATTGCGCGCCGAGTCTATTACCGCCTTTGCATCGGCGACACCGCTTGACACCGCGTTGAGTTTGACAAATTCGGCGTTCGTATATGAAGCCACTATTGAAGCCAAGGTCGTTTTCCCCGTTCCCGGAGGTCCGAAGAAAATACAACTCCCGAGCTTATCCGCTTTAATTGCGCGGAAAAGCAACGAATTGGGATAAATAAGGTGTTTTTGTCCGATAAATTCTTCCAAAGACGAAGGACGCATTCTGTCCGCAAGCGGCGCTTCATTGTTTTTTACTGTATCAAATAAATCCATGAATAAATTATATAATAAATAAACTCGGAAAGCAACCTCTTTTATGCACGTCTTACAATAATTTTTTTATCTCTTATTTCGGGATTCAGTTTTAGAATACAATCACTGTGCGCTCTGTTCCCTATAAACAAAACCCATTTTCCTTCGCTTCTTTCGTTGTTTATTACAACCCTCAAAGGTCCGAAAGAGGTGGAAAATTCTATTGTGACTTCTTGAATTTCGGTTGGTAAATTCGGATCGAATTTTATACAGTCGCCATTGATACATATACCGAAAAGATAGCGTATATAACAAACATAAAGCCAACCTGCCGCCCCTGTATACCAACTCCACCCGCCTTCGCCTGCATGTTCGCCGGAATATACGTCTCCGCACAAAACAAAAGGCTCCGCTTTGTACTTCATTACCTTTTGATAATCCGATGTATGGTTTATGGGATTAATCATTTTCAATAATTCGAATGCTTTGTCTGAATTTTCCGTCAAGAATAATGAAATGATATACCAAACCGCAGCATGAGTGTATTGCCCGCCGTTCTCCCTTATTCCGATAGGATAATCCGATATATATCCTATATTTTTCCCGTTTTCGAAGGGAGGCGAAAGTATTTTTATAATTTTATTGTTCTCATCTATAAGCGATTCTGCCGAGGTTATCGCTTCTCTTGCACGACGCTCTTCCGCCGCTCCGCTTATCACAGCCCAACTCTGAGTCAGTAAGTCGAGTTTACATTCTTGGGAATTTTCCGATCCCAAAACGCTGCCGTCATCACAGACGGCTCTTATAAAACGGTCTTTTTCAAAACAGTTATCCACACCCTCCATAAGAGTACTTCTCATACGATAAAGCTTGTCTCTGTCTTGCGCCAAAGACACATAGGGCAAAAACTTGTTTATGACAAAATATAAAAACATACTTCCCCAAGTTGTGGTCCCGATTCCTTTTATTCCGATTTTATCCATCGCGTCATACCAATCTCCGCCGCCTATTTTCAAAACGCCCTCTTTATTGATCTCTTCGGAATAAATACAAGCAAGACAATGCTCTTCAAGACTTTCGCATATAGACGATTTGGTCGCAATATGATAAAGATCGGTTTGTCCTTGCGGTATTGCTTCGTTTTTGAGATATGATATTTTATGCGTTAATATCGACTTATCTCCCGTAAAAGCAATATATTCCGAAACGAGCCAAGGTAAAAACAATCGATCGTCGCAAAAATAAGTTCTTACTCCCGAATTGTCATGCCCATGCCACCAATGCTGAACGTCTCCATCTTCATATTGGCGACTCGCGCACAATAAAATATGATGTTTTACAGACTCGGGGTCGATATAAAGCAAAGCAAGACAATCCTGAAGTTGATCTCTGAAGCCATAAGCGCCGCTAACCTGATAATAACCGGCCTTTGCCTCGAATCTCGAATTGTAAGTTTGATATGGAAGCCATTTTAACATTGCATTGATTTCGGGAATATTACATTTTATTTTAATCATACTTAAATTGGAATATTTTTTCTTTATTATATCTAACATATCTTGGCAATCAAAGTTAAAATTCCCTTTTCCCAATGCAAAAACAACTCTCTTTGTTTCACTGTGCGAGATTTGAATATCGCATAAAACCGCAGCGGTATTCTTCTTGAACCATATTAAATTATTGCATTTCAGAGGTATTTCCTTGAGTTTTTCAATGTCGGCAATGTTTATACTGTCGGAAATAAGATTGCAAGTCATTTCCGCGCGCAACCCGTTTATAGTATTTTCGATGCAGAGCCCGTCTGCTTTTGCTTCGGATTTTAATGCGCAAATTGTGTTTTCGGTAAAATCTCCCAAAGTAAAATCGCACGCAAAAATTCCTTTTAATCTTCTGTCTTGCGCGGAATTTGTTATATCGAGAACAAAATATTTATTACCATCGAAAACAAACTCTGTCAGCAATGTTTCGATACCATTCTGTTTTCCGCCATATTCACAATAACCGAATCCGAATTTTACCCATTGCTCTCCCGTTCCGCAAGGTTTAGGCGTCGGACTCCATAATTTTCCCGAGTCGCTATCGAACAAAAATATTTTTTCGCTCGGCACGTCATAGACAACATCGTTGCGAAATTCCGTGATTTTGAGTTGCCTTGAATTGGCGCCGAAAGTAAATCCCCCGCCGCTTTCGGTAACAATACTGCCGAAACCGTCGTCGGCAAGAACATCGCTCCAAGGTTTCGGCGTCAGCGTATATGGGAGAAAATATTCAAAGTTTTCATCAAAACCGCCTATTCCCAAGGGATATTTTACAGATAATGTTTGCGGTTGAGGCTTGGAGTTGTTACATTCATTCAGCGGAATGACTTTGAATCTGTTAAAATCATGCTTTACCGCATTCTTTGCAATTTTTGTCGCTATCGCGTCATTTGACGAGATGATTTTAAATTTTCCCGAAGTCACTTTGGCATTAAAGTCGGTAATTTCGATTATTTTATCCACTTTTGCGCGCAAAAACGGAGATACAATGAGGCAAAAATTAAATTTTATTCCCAATGCGTACAATGCCGATAACTCTTTTAAAGATTTTTCCAGAAAGGAAAGTTCAAACTCCATGCTTACCGATTCGCAAATGACAGGCAAGTTAATATCAAGATATTCAGAAAGTTCTCGATTCGGCAACTCGCACCCACCCATTATAATAGATGCGATCTCGGATAAATCTTTGTCTACCGAAAAAATCGCATTCAATGCAAAATCCGAAGCGACCATCGCTTCCACAAAGGACGGCGTCTTTAATCGAGGTACTATATGTCGAAAAAAATCCTTGTCATAAGTAACTATATTGAAAAGCGATATTTCTTCAGACTGCCCCGGCTCGAGTTTGAATTCGGTAACGGAAATCGCAATAGGATATAAAACATATCCGAACTTACCAGAATATTGTCCGCTTCTTTCGGACAATCCGTCAAACTCATATATACTGTTATCATGATTTGTAAAATGCGCATAGAATAACGGAGTATTCTTCTTTTTCGCATATATATATTTAAGGCGCTCATCGTAAAATGTTTCTATATTTAATTGCGCAAATGCAGGATGCGCCAAAAAATCCTCGTATTTACACAGACAAATTCTTTTGATTGCTTTCAAATCCAATCGTATAGCGCGTGAACTTGTATTTATCAATTTGATTCTTCGTACATCTCCATTGCAACCCGAAAGAACGGAAATTTCCGTTTCCGCCATAATATCATGATTACGATAGATATATTTAACGCTATGTCTGTCATAAACAGTGTTTCCCGATATCAATATATTGTATTTCAGGTTATCGTATTCAATAAAGATGCCGTCTCCCGTTTCGGAACCGCAATCTACGGCAAACCCGTCAAAACGAGAATAATTCTCACCGCGATCATTACAGGCAAGAAAATATTTATTATTGGAATAAAATCGCCAATACGGAGTCATCGAGAGCCCGTTGATTTTATAAGGAGCCTCGGAAAATTCTTTGCGGATAGGATACTTTTTCTTTCTTTTTGCAACAATATTATTGCAAAAATCGGTAAGCAAGATTTCGGCAGCCGCGACCTCGGGGTTTCGACGAAACTGTTCGATAACGGCATTTTTATTCAATGCTCTCGTCAAAGATAACATAATCATGCCTTGATGATGAGCCATATAACTTTTTATGATATCGTTACCTTCAATGGACTCATAAAATCCGTATCTGTCCGTCATACCAAACTCATGCAACGCATGCAAATTATTTATTGTTCGTTTTTTTTCAAAATTATAAGCCAATGCCGAAGCATAAGGAGCAACAACGTCGGAGTCATGAAATTCGGACAGAGAAATGTCGGGTATTCCGAACGCTTTATATTGATGATTACCCCACTCATCGAGGGCTTTGTATTGACATTCCGAGATCCCCCAAAACGAAAGTCCTTGTTTTTTTGCATAATAGATTTGACTTTTGACGACGTTACGTGCGCTCTTATATAAAAAAGAACAATTCGGAAAATCAAAAAACAGCGGAGTCATAAGATATTCGAACATTCCTCCCGTCCAAGAAAACAGCATAGTTCCTCGATATCGAACGCATTGCCTCGATAGGTTATTCCAAGCCTCCTTTGGAATTTTCCCGCATCCTATTGCGCACAGATATGTCAGCATCGATTCGCTGCCCATCAAATCATAATGATTGTCATCATGACGCTTGAGTGTTTCATCATACCCGATTTCCAGCAATCCTCGTTTTGTATACAAAAAGCCGAAATCCATATCTTCGATTATGCGTTCTATCCTGTTTTTCAGCGGATCTTCGAAATAATTTGCAACAGACATAAGACATGCCAAAAGATTTCCGCTGTCAACAGTGGAAACATATCTCGGCTCCAGAGGTATCAATGTCTTTATATCTATCCAATTAAATATATGTCCATTCTTTTTCGGTAAAAGTTCTAAAGTGTTTATTATACGTGATATAATACGCTCAAATTCATAAAAATCAATAAATTCAAGTTCATAAGCGCACGCAGTGGCAACCATTGAAAAGCCTATATTCGTAGGAGAAGTTCTGTATGCCACTGTTTTGTCCGATTCGTTTATATTGTCGGGAATGAGGTAATTGTATTCTTCTTTTAAATTATCGGAGAAGAATTGCCATGTCTTATATGCCAATGGCTTTATATAATCGGATTTCTCGGGAATTTTCTCTCGTTCTTTTCTCGGAAAAGAAAATACGATATTCATAATTATTCCTACAAGAAATATAATGCCGAAAATCATAAAGCAGAGATTGACATAATATGCCGCAACAAAGAAACCCGCGGCTGCAAAAATATTGGGTAAAGTGCTTATTTTACCGTTAAAATGCGCAGAAGTACGCCAAACAAGTAAGTTTCTACCACGCATAATACGCACAACAGTAATCAAAATAGCCATCAAATTCATTACGGCAACCGTTGGAAGGAGCGCCAAAGAAAATATTTGCCTCGGGATTTCTTTCATTCCCGAGGATAACGACTTGAGAGTAGATATTCTGAAGCTATTGAAGATATAAATAATATTGAGTATGACCGCGGCAATACAAACTTTATAGCCCATAAAAATCGATAATATCAAAAGTGAAATTTGCGCTATGGGCAATAACCCGTAAAGCATATTGGAAAAAATATGGAATTTTCCAATCGGCGATATGGGGTTTTTTATCTTTTCGTTATTTCTATCCTTTATTTTCGGCAATAAAAAGGGCAATAATTGCCAATCTCCTCTTAGCCACCTCAATTGTCGAGCAAGATATTTTGAAAAACTGTCGGGATAATCTTCCAAGCCGCATTCACCGCATTCGGCGCAACCGGCAACGGCTCCTTCTATAAAGTCATGGCTTAAAATCCTTTCGTCTCTGAATATATTGCAAACTTTTTCATGAAAACTCCTTAGTCTGTATATGCCCTTACCTGTATAATTGCCTTGTCCGAACAGATCATACTCTGTATTACTTACTCTTAAATTATATGAATCGAGTCCCGTCTCTCCGCTCATAATCGAAGAAAATCCGCTACGCGCACCCGCTTCGGGAAATACTCGCATCTTAAGTCCCAAAACGTTTATATAAGCATTTGCAGGATGTTCCATAATGCGAACCAATTCTTCGCCGCAGTTAATGAATGTATCGCAATCCAGAGCAATAATATAATCCGCGCTGCGACAACTTCCCAAAATCAACTTAAAATCGCTTCGATTGCCGTAAAGTAAATATTCGTTTAATTTGATAAGAGCGCCTCGTTTTTTCTCCCAACCTCTGTATTTTCCGTCACGGCAAACAGACCTTTTTCGCAAAAAAACATTGATATTGTTTCTGTTCTTCGATTTTTGAAAAAGCTCATTGATCTTCATTTCTATCAAAGAATCGTCCTCTTTCTCTTCGCTGTCGGAATCAATAAAATCAAGCAAAAGCGCGTAAGAAAATTCGCTTCCGTTTGCAGCGCGAAGTATTTCGATATGTCTGAAAGCCTCCTCGACTTCATTACAGTCTTTTATCAGTCGAGTAACTGTTATGAGAGTGTTTTCAAAATGCTCGACTTTTTTTGCGGGAAGAACGATTCCTCTGTTACTTAATGCGAAGATCTCTGTTTGAATAAACTTTACAACAGCGAAACTTATCGGAAACAATAACGGAAAAAGTAAAAATTCACCGATTAAATAAGAACCCGCCAATGAAAAGGCAAAAGAGAAAAGCAACATTATGATGATATAAAATCTTTGCGCCTTGGCGTTTTTATGATGCACCAATACTTCTTTTTCGAGATATTTGCCGTTAAGTTCATAGTCATCGGACAATTGACGCGCATAAAACAATTCCGACTTGCGAAGTTTTTTTGCTTTTCGGGCTATTGCATAGCAAACAGCGTATTTGGTAGCCAATGTATCGCTTTCATAAGGCGGATAATTTTTCAATAAATCGTTGAGCGCAGATAATTCAAGTACGAACTCGTCATTCATCTCCACAAGCTTATGAAGGTTTTTTACAGCCGCTCCTATACATCCGTTATAGTAAGAACTCAGACGAATAAAAGCCTGCGCCCTCTTTTCCAAACTTTGTCCGTTGGCTGAACAGATATTATTTATTGCGTATTTTAAATCTATGTCATCACATAAATTTATCCTATAAAGGTAGCTATTGTATCTTATTGCGCCTATATTGAATTTTTTGGAAGCGACGTCGCTTTCGGCATCTTGGAAATTTTTGTTTATAACAATACTTTTGGCATAAAAAACGGTTATAAATTCAAGCAACGCATATTCCAGCAAAGACTTGAAAGACAGTATTTCAAAAAATGTCAAAGGAGTAGCCGCATTATATACGGAAACAAGTTCTCGAACATCTTCATGCAAAAATCCGCCATCTGTATTCTTTACGATCACTTCCGCCAATCTGTACAACCTCGGCAATCCCTTCACATGAGGCAACTTCTTATAAGTCGATAAAACTTTCTTTTGGCGTTGTATCGACTCGTTTATCTTATAATAATTGTCATAAAGCCATTTTTCATAATCCAAAAGTTCTCCGTCGGGTTTTGCCGACAGCCTTTTATATCCCTTTTTTACAAAAGTCTCTATGGTGTGAAGAGAAAGCCCCTTGCCGCTCTCGGAATAAAATCTGCTTTCGTTTGCAAGTGAAACAACTCTGTTTATAAGCCCTTCTTTACTTAATGCGCCGTACAAAGAAAAATCAGGTTCAGGCGAAAAGGAAATAAATCGGCATACCACCGCAATTATTGTTATAATTCCCAAAATCAAAATCGTGTAATACATTAAAAAAGATTATCGACTTTATCGATTGGAATTATAACTTCGTTTTTAAGAATCGGGATAAAATTCGGAATAAATTGCTTTTATCGCTCTTTCGCACTGCAACTCTTCCACTCCGACAATAACGCTAAGATCATTTGTGGTTTTATTGATAAATCGTATGTTTATATTTTCCTTACTCAAGCCCTTGCAGATCCTGTACAAAGAATCTTGTCCGCCGCGCATGTTTTGCCCCGCTATTGCAATCAATGACAGGTCGTCTATTATCCTTATGTTATCCGGTGAAAAAACTGCCGTTATTTCCAAAATAATATGTCCCAGAGACTCCGATTCGATGTTTTTCTTATCGATAACCACGGTAAGCGAATCTATCCCCGTGGGCAAATGTTCGATGCTTACGCCGTATTTTTCGAAAATTTTCAATACACCGCAAACAAATCCTATTTCGCTGTTCATCATGGTTTTTTCTATAAGAACTCCCAAAAAACCGCTTTTGCCCGCTATACCCGTGATCGTATCGGCATTTATTCTATCTGCTTCGAAAAGCGAAGAAACGATCATGGTACCCTTTGCATCGGGATTGAAAGTGTTTCTCAAATGAATGGGTATATCTCCGAGCATCGTCGGATAGACAGCCTCGGGGTGCAATACGCCCGCACCCATATAGGAAAGTTCACGGAGTTCGTCGTAAGTAATTACTTCCACAATACCGCAATCGGGCACGATTTTTGGGTCGCAACGATAAAAGCCGTCAACATCGGTCCAATTCTCATATACTCCTGCCTTTACTGCATATGCAACGATTGCGCCCGTTATATCGGAGCCGCCTCTCGAAAAAGTTTTTATCGCGCCCGAAGGCATGACACCGTAAAATCCCGGGATAACGGCGCCGCGCGATGTTTTTAATCGCTTATCTGCAACAGCAGCCGTAAGCGGTAAATTCAACTTTCCGTATGTATCGAAGCGGATAAATTCGGCTGCGTCTATAAATTCGAACTTTAAGAGGGCCGCAAGTATTTTTGCCGTGAGATATTCCCCTCGGCTTATAACATAGTCATAATCGGCTCCGCGAGACAGTTTATGCTCTATTATTTTCAATTCCGAAGAAAGATTGATTTTGACGCCGAGTTCTTTCCCGATATTCAAAAATCTATCCGCTATTTCTTTGAACTTGGCGGAAAAGTCCCTGCCTTCCCGAGCAAGCGCGCAACATTCCGAAAATGAATCGGTCACTTTTTGAGTATATTTTAATGATTTTCCGGGTGCAGATACAACAATAAAGCGGTTTTCGGCGGATTTCTTTATTATATCGAAAACATGGCTGACGCTATGCGCGTCAGCCATTGATGTTCCTCCGAATTTCAATACTTTCATTGCAAATACTCTCCTACAGATAAACTATCGGAAGTATTTCTTTCGTATTGTTTTATTTTATTTTTCTTGCCTCGATATAATAACGCTTTTCGTTCGCTTCGCCCATAGAGAAAGTCTTTCTCGGCAAAACACCGTTTTTGATTATATAATCGAATAACGCACTCTTTTCCATCGACTTAAGCACAATACCTATACCGCCGGTCTTTTCGCAAAGTTTCTTGAGGTCATGCTCTCCGTGGATATAATCGATTTCTCCGCCGTTTTCCTTAAGATACGAATCGATAAACGCTTGAGTCTCGGCAACCGCTTCTATGGAATTTTCGGGCAAAGAAATTTCAATCGTATCGCCGCCGTCAAACAACTTACTCTTTACCATACCCTTAACTTTTGCGGTATATTCCTTAATGAACTTCTTGTTGTCTACATTCATTATGAGACGATGAATGGGTTCGAATAAAATTCCTTCGTCATAGATGTTCGCAACTTCGACAAGAGCATATTTACTTAAAGGATTGCTTTCGTTGTAACAAGCTTTTGCGGTTGCAAGAGAATGGTTTCCGTCTCCTACGGCAAACAATAAAGGTTCTCCGTATTTTGCCACGGAATCATCCAATAATTTTTGAAGCGCTTTTTCCACTCTTTTTTCATCTTTGACTCTCCAACCTGTAATATGTCCTCCGTTCATATTGAGATCGGTATCATACAACACTTCATTTTTTTCCTTCAAAAGAGGCTCGATGACGGTCTTTTCGGGATCGTCGATCAAAAGCATGATATGAGGCAACTCAAGCGGGCAATTCTTTCGGATCTCTACTCGAGGCGGGATTCGTTCTACGACGGTTCCTTCGGTCGCTCTTATAAGAGCCTTATCCTCGGGTTTGAAACTGTATTGCGTAAGATCGACAATCATGGTGAGTCCATGTCTTATATGTCCCAAAGGCGTTTTCCTTTCCAATAAAACCAATCCGTTATCGACAACGCGGAAAATATCGTCGGACATATATTTTTCCATGTTTGCTATTATATTTTGTATGCGTTTTTGCGGTTCTTGGTTCAAATAGCATTCGGGAAAAATAAGATTGAGCGCGCTGTAATCTTTACCGACATAATCTTTCAATTCTTCCCAATATTCGGTTTGGGAAGTAAATTGGTCGCAAGCGACAACGCACCACTTTTTCATATCTATTGACTCTTTAGGCAATAGAATCTTGTCAAATTTAACAGGTAATTTCATTATAGTATCTCCTTTAGACCCAATCCGACTACTATTACAAACAAAACGGCAGCAACGCCGAAAGCAAGTAATTTGTATCCGATGTTGTCAACAAAAATTTTTTTCATTATATTTGTATCTTTCTTTTTTTCTTTCGTGGGCTTTTTTTCTTCGGCGACCGTCATTACTTCTCTATTTTTCTTAATCATTGTTATCTCCTTTCTTTACCGGTCTGAGTAGGTCTTAAACCATAGACTTCCATCAGTTTGGTTCTCAACATTTCCGAATCATAATATCTCTTTATTTCACCGTCGGTCGCTACCGAAATAACTCCGGATTCCTCGGAAACGATAATCGCGACGCAATTATTGGTTTCGGTAACACCGATCGCAGCGCGATGTCGCGTACCCAATTCTTTATCTATATCGGTTTTTTGAGTAAGCACGAGAAAACATCCCGCCGCCAAAATTTTATCGCCGCGTATAAATACCGCGCCGTCATGCAAAGGCGCTTTGGTGTTGAACAAACATTCCAAGAGTTGAGACGAAAGTTCGGAGTCAAGTCGCGTACCCGTTTTGATTATGTCCGCAGGCGGCACGGAAGGAACTATTACCATAAGTGCGCCCACATTCTTTTTCGACATGTTTTGAGTAGCCTTGACAATCTCGTTTATTGTCTGAAGCAACTTATCATCGGAAACATCGTATGTTGTGGAATACAACTCGGACGCAGTCTTCGGGGACGCCAACTTATAAAGTCCTCTCTTAAACTCGGGTTGAAAAAGAATTATGCAAAACAGCAATGCCGCTATAAATCCGTATTTTATCAAAATGTGCGTTATGACCATATTCGAAAAATATTCGGTGTTGAAAATAACTACCAAAACAAGAGCAAGTATAATGTATTTTATCAATCTTTTCGAATTGTTCTTTTTCAAAAACTTAAAAGCGAAATATAAGACAATACTTATAAGAAGTATATCCAATATACTCCACATAATATTGATGCCCGTAAAGGCGTCTTGTATATTTTTTGCGAACTCCTTAAACATAGAATCCCCTGTAATTTTTATTTAACGAATATATTATACAACGGCAAAAAGAATTTTGCAAGTTTTTTTCAAGCATTAAATGTTAAGTATTTTAAGTAAATAACCTTCGGATACCGTTTTATCCGCAAAAGTGCCGTTTTTCATACCGAAATCAAGGTCGTGAAAACCGTCTACGATATTTTTCAGTCGCACCGCTCCGAACGCTTTGCTTTGAAACATCATCTTTTTTAATACAAATTCTTTGATTCCCAATAGCGAACAAAGATCCTCATTCGGAGAAAGCGCGCAATAAAGCAATTTTCTGAAATGAGAATAAATCGCTCCGAAAATCAGCGTCGGGTCTTCGAAAGACGCCAACTCTCTGTAAATTTTCAAGGCAGTATTTCCGTCTCTTTTTGCGGCGGCCTCTCCCAATTGAAAAATTTTGAAATCCGTATCGGGAGTCACCAAGGCTTCTACGTCACGGACGGTTATGGTTTTACCGAAACCGTATGCGGCAAGTTTCTCGGTTTCTCGCGAAATTTTTGACATCATGCGATTGCAATACGAAACGAGAAGTACGGCTGCTTCATCTTCGATGTTACTTCCCAAAGATACCATTTTTGCCCTTATCCATCTTAAAAGAGCAGATTCCCCCAAACGATTGCAGTCAACAAATTCGACTTGCGAAAGTATCTCCTTGTGACATTTGTCAAGTTTCGTTACCGTTAAAATCAATACGGAGGCTTTATTGGGATTTTCAAGATATTTCTTCAATCCGGGAATTTCTTTATCGCAGTCGATTTCCACTACCGAATAATCGCTCATAAAAGGATAAACATTGAGCGCGTCTACAACAGACTCGGGCTTATCGGAAGGAATCACGGTATAATTAAATTCCTTGTTCTCGACATTGGCAAGAAATAATTTTTTCGCAGCGTCGATAAGATAATCGTCATCCCCCATCAGTATATAGACGCTTGCCAATTTGCCCGCCGAAATATGAGTTTTGAGTTCATCGAATTTCATCACCTCAATTTTAATATATTTACAAAAAAATGGCAAGTGTTTTTCCGTAAAACCGTTTACTTATATAATTAAAAATGCTATAATTTATCTCCGATGAGGTATTTTTTATGAAATCAATTTGCGAAATATATAAAATAGGAAACGGTCCGTCGAGTTCACATACCATGGGACCGCAAAAAGCCGCGTTGTTTGTCAAAAACAAATTTATGGGAGCGGATGAGTTCAAAGTAATTCTCTACGGCTCTCTCGCCTTTACCGGAAAAGGCCACCTTACCGATATTGCCATATCAAGAGCCTTGGAACCGCTGAAATCGACCATAATTTACGATACGGTTACTCCATGCACCATTCACCCCAATACTATGGACTTTATTGCTTACAAAGAAGGCAAAATAGTCGGAAATCAAAGAGTCTACAGTATCGGCGGCGGAGAAATTCGCATAGAGGGAGAAATTCAGAATATAACGCCCGAAATTTATCCTCATAATTCTTTTGGAGAAATTGCAGAATATTGCAAAAAGAATGATCTTACGCTTCCCAAGTACATAGAAAAATTCGAAAAGCCGGATTATAAAAAATATCTTTCCGAAGTATGGGATGCAATGGAAGCGGCAATCAGAGAAGGTCTTTCCAAAAGCGGAGATCTCCCCGGTCCCTTGAAAATAAGACGCAATGCGCGTAATCTATATTACAAAAGAATTTTGAATGAAGCGGCGGAAATTACCGAGGACAGACTTGTTTGCGCCTACGCATACGCCGTTGCCGAAACAAATGCAAGTTCTGGAACTATAGTCACCGCTCCGACTTGCGGTTCAAGCGGTGTGCTGCCCGCAGTCCTCAAATATTCCAAAACACGAAACCATCTGACAAAAAAAGAAATAATAGACGCGCTTGCCGTCGCGGGACTTATCGGAACAATTATTAAAACCAACGCTTCCATCAGCGGAGCGGATTGCGGTTGTCAAGCCGAAATAGGAAGCGCATGCGCAATGGCGGCGGCTGCCGCAGCCACAATAGAGAACCTCGGAATAGATCAAACCGAATATGCTGCGGAAATCGCTCTCGAACATCATCTCGGACTTACCTGTGATCCCGTTATGGGAATAGTACAAATCCCGTGTATCGAAAGAAATGCCGTTGCTGCCATGCGTGCCATCAATGCAAAAATATTGGCGTCTCTTCTTATCGGCAGCCGAAAAATCTCTCTTGATATGGTTATCAAAACCATGTATGAGACAGGCAAAGATATCAATATAGGCTATCGCGAAACCGGAAACAGCGGTCTCGCAAAATTGTATAAATAAACATTATTTTCAAAAGGCAATGTTCTTGATCCGAGCATTGCCTTTTTTTCTCATTCTTTTATCCCTTTATAGGCTGTCACAACTTGTGTTCCGAGTATCGTTATTGCCGACCGAGGGCATAAATTTATACAGCGATAACAAAAGACACATTTACCCTGTCCTTGAATAATTCCACTTGAATTCATTAAGTTATGCGCAGGACAACTTTTTATACACAAGCCGCATTTCGAACATTTATTATTATCTATCTTTACAGATGAACGTTTGGCTTTTTCGTTTTTTCGCCACCACTTGCGCTGACATAAGTAACCGACGGCATGAGAGACGGGATTAAATCCCCTTCTTTTTTGCTTTTCCGTTATTATATCCGAAGTAAAAACATCCATTCGGCGTTTTGCTCGTTCAACTATTCTTTGAATCGAAGCGTCGTTTTTGACTTTGAAAACGGAACTGTCGGCAAGATTGTTAGGCATGTTGAAATGTTCTACATAGCGCACATTCGCTCCGAACTTTTCAAGAGTTCTTCCTATACTCGCACCGCCGTCACCGGAAAAGAAATACTGTGTTTCCGCGATCGCGATTACTTTGTCTTTGAATGAGTCGGCATTTTCGACAACAAAATTTCTTATAGGTATCGGCGGCGAAGACGCATATATCGGAAAGCCTATCAAAACAAGGTCGGATTGAGCGATTATCTTTTTAAAATCATGATTTTCAGTGATATCGTAAGTCTTTACATCATAAATACAAGACAATTTATCGGCAAGATAATTGACAACATACTTTGTATTTCCCGTCCCCGAAAAATAAAATGCATTGAGTTTATTCATTTCTCACCTCCGCTTTTATTACGGATATTTTATATGCGCGATTATTCGGGAATGTAACCGCAATTAGGATTCGAACACGCTCTCTTTAATTATATGGTTATCGATTATTGCCTTCTTACATAAACTTAAAATACGGTTTTCGATATTTATCTTAAAAAGATATATACCATAATTACGATAATGTGTTATAATAAGATTAAGTAAAAAATAAAAGGAGTCTAAAATGTATTTACAAGATTATCTATGGTTTTTGGGCGCTATCGTTTTATGTATGATCTTTTCTATTTACGCAAGCGTCAAAGTCAATAAAACCTTTGCAAAGTATAATACCGTAGGCACTCTGTCGGGAATAACGGGATACGATACTGCATTGCGATTAATGTATTCAAACGGCATTACCGATATAACGATAGGAAAAATACGCGGCAATCTGACCGACTACTATCACCCCTCGAAGAAAATCGTAAATTTATCGGAATCCACCTACGCAAGCAATTCGGTCGCTGCCGTTGCCGTCGCCGCGCATGAAATAGGTCATGTTATGCAAAAAAAGGACGGTTTCTTTTTATATAAGTTGCGTTCTGCGATTGTTCCCGTTGTAAATTTCGGTTCCTATTTGGCGATGCCGCTCGTTTTGATAGGACTTATCATCGATATTGTACTTTCCAATACCGACCCGAATATCGGTTTCTATATTGCTCTTGCCGGCGTAGTATTGTACGGAGGTTCTCTTGTATTTGCTCTCGTTACCTTGCCCGTCGAATTAAATGCAAGTAAACGCGCAAAAAAAATGCTCATCGAAGAAAATATATTGACACAAGAGGAATCAAAAGGCGCGGAAAAAGTTTTATCTGCCGCTGCCCTTACCTATCTCGCGTCGCTTCTTACTTCTTTTGTTTATTTCTTACGATTTTTTGTTTATGTACTGACGATTTTCGGCAGACGCAACAGAAACTGACGCAAACAAAAAATCTTTTTTTGACAAAAAGGAGAATGAAATTCTTTTGATGAGTTTCATTCTCCTTTGTTTTTTTGACTCGATTTTATGTTTTTATTATGCCTTTAAGTCGTTCTCTTTTTTGTTGCCGTCGATAAGCCCGTAAACCAATGCGGCAAAAACCGCTCCGACGATGGGTCCTACAATGAAAATCCAAATCTGAGAAATTGCCGTAAAATCTCCGCTTATCATTTGCAAAACAGCAGGTCCTATGGAACGCGCGGGATTGACAGATGTACCTGTAAGACGAATACCGAGAAGATGCACCAAAGTAAGCGCAAGTCCGATAACAACACCCGTCACCGACTTGTTTTCCGTTTTACTAGTAACTCCGAGGACGGCAAGAATAAAGACGAATGTAAGAACTATTTCAACGATGAGTCCCGTAAATAATCCGCCTAAATCACCGTAATTATCCGTTATGACGGTTTGCACGGTATTTGCTCCCAAAGATGAAAATCCACCGAAAAACAGGCCCAAAAACAACGCGCCGATGAATGCTCCTAAAATCTGACTTAAAACATAGCCTATATATTCTTTAAGGGACATTTTTCCGCTTATCAATATTGCGGTGGAAACCGCGGGATTGATATGACAACCGGAAATATTTCCGATTGAATAAGCCATTGCAACTATGACAAGACCAAAAGCAAGCGCAGTCGCAATTATACCGGCATTCCCCTCACATCCCGTAGCAACAGCAACACCGCAACCGAAGATGACAAGAACCATCGTGCCGATACATTCTGCAATACATTTTTTCAGCATTTTCGTTACCTTCCTTTTTTCTGTATTCTAACATTTTTTATTCTATTTTGTCAATCATTACCGTCGAATATGTTTGCAGCGATTTGTCCGAAAATGCCGATTAAAAAATTTTTTATAGCAAAGATAAAGATTTCCTACATTGGAATTTTTTCTCTATCTTGTCTATTTGCCTTTATTATAGCACATTATAAGACGCAACTTTTTATGTCGGTTACTCCTTCTTTCGTCAAAAAAGGTAAATTTTTTGACGAGGAAATATTCGGTTAAATAGATTCCACGACCGCGAACCCGATTTTTTCTTCCCAAAAAAATGGCTTCATTATCCCGTTAAGGGTATAAAAAACAAGGCATCAAAAGACGCCTTGTTTTTTATGGTACACCTTCAGGGGGCGGCAGTCGCTTCGCTCCCTTGGTCGCCACTATTCCTTCCCTTCCATTTATTTTCCCCCTCTTGTGGCGACCGCGAACCCGATTTTTTTCTTCCAAAAAAATGGCTTCATTATCCCATAAAGAGTATAAAAAACAAGGCATCGAAAGACGCCTTGTTTTTTATGGTACACCATTTGATAACAAATCCGAACGCTCGATTTCCTCTAACGAGATCCGAATTGTTCCGTCCTTGTAATTGCAGGTGATGAGAGCATAATCGTCGTAGAGGTAAATTGCGTTCACAAACGTATCTATCAGCCGCTGTCTGCCTTC
>CANPVN010000029.1 GCA_947581755.1 uncultured Clostridia bacterium
TTTCACTTCGATTATGTTCATAGCACCTCCTGAAATTTTACAAAGTATAAATCTTTACACTGTTGACTTTTGAAGTCTTTCAGATTATAATATAAGCTCAAAGAAAAAGTAAAGTACAAAGTTAAAGACACTGTAAAAATCTTTACACTGACAAAAAATTGTATAAAGGAGATGCGCTAACTTATATGAAAGTAAAAAATCTGAATAATTCGTCAGTTAAAACACGCAAGCTCATTCGTGACACATTCATTCAAATGCTTGCGGAGAAAAAGGAAATAAACAAAATCACCGTAAGAGCGCTGACAGAGCGGGCAAATATCAGCCGCGCCACCTTTTATGCGCACTTTGATGACATTTACGGTGTAGTCGAGGAGTTTGAGGAAGAACTTATCAACACTTTCTTTACAAATGCCAAACTGTTTGCCGCAAACGATTATGAAAAGTTTATCGAAGCGCTTTTCTCTTTTTTGAAGGAGAACGACAAGAATTATAGAATCATTTGCGAATCGGATAGTTTAATTTTCGCACCGAAACGACTTTCCGTACTTGCAATTAACAAGTTGTTGGAACTCGCAAATAATGATAAGAAGATCACAAACAGGCAGTTCCTTGAACTTGACATCCGTATATTTTTTGAGGGAAGTCTTTGGGAATATGTCAGATACTGCCGCGGACAATCCACGTTTACTCTCGACGAACTCTATGCTTTCACGAAAGAGTGGTGCGGTAGATTTATGAAAGAGCGTTGCAAATAACGCTCTGTGTATGATTACAGATAAGCCTTTCAGAATGAAAACAAGGAGATATATATGAGCATAGGCGACGCATTTTTGGTGGGAATATTCCTATTCTTTAAGGTGTCCCAAATCTCACAAAAAGAGGTTTTGCAGGAAAAAATTGAGCCGAGAAAATGAAGAATGAAAGATAGAAAAAACCGCCGACGGAGCGTGATGCTCTGTCGGCGGTTGCCGTTTTTTTAGGTTTATGACATTCGGCTTTGGCCTCTTAAATCGTTTCTACGATAAATGAATTTATATACCGCCTCACCTTGCGGTTTTTCTTCTCGGAAACTGATTAAAAGTGGTGTTGATTACTTTATCCTTTCTTTGAGGTATTGAGTTGTTTTTTGTTCGAGGCATTAAGGGGCGAAATTATGGACTCGCCTATTGCTTCCTCTACGTTTTCGCGGGCGCGTCGCGCAGCCGTGCCGCCTCTATGAGCGACTTGCTTGTTTTCTTCCAAACCTTTCGGCTGTTCATTTTGCGATATCCTTGTTGTAGTCGCTTCGGCAAGCATATTGATTATAAGTTCAAGGTCGGTTAGGATAGACTGCGGTTGATCCCCTTTTCGGGGTCGGCGATCTCGTCGAGGCGTTCGCTGCCGACTTGGGCGAGCCACAATTTAAACGGTTCAGCCTTAGGCGAAGGGATAGACTGAACAAGCCGTAAAACACCTTTTGTGGAGAGAACGTCCGTCTCTCTCATTTTTCCGTCTGCGGCAGGCATTTTCAACCGGTAACAATTTGTTACCAGTTCACTTCCTTCAATAGCCAGTCTTCCTTTAAGAACCTTCCAATACTTTCGAGCCGATTGATAATCGCCGTCGGTAAGCACTGCTACGACGTCAACTACCGAGAAGTACCATTCCTCTTCATCGCTGTTCCAAGCGGTACGAATTTTAGTGTCATTGAATATTTGTAACTTAGTTTGTTGTTTTTTGTCCATATATTCAGTCTCCTCAATATTTGCTTTATATTAGCCGCAGACTCTATCTATCTTAATAATCATAACAAAAAAATGCAAAATAATCAAGAAGTTTCGTCAAAAAGATAAACTTTTCGGTTAGGCAGCGTGACGCTGCACCCATGGTCACGAGTTACTTGTTTTTAACTCGAAGGTTTTTTCCGCGTTCAGAGATAGTGAGAATGACTAATCCCCTCAGTCTGCAAAGCAGACAGCTCCCCTTGTGTGAAATGCTACGCATTCCAAACAAAGGGAGCCAAGGGGGTGCGGGAAACAAAGGGAGCCAAGGGGTGCGGGAAACAAAGGGAGCCAAGGAATTGGAATTGGGGTTGCGTGAACCAAGGGGTTGGGGTTGCGAAAACCAAGCGTGCTGCGGGAGCAAAGGCAGCGGGATGCTGCATATAATATCAATCCCCGAGGGTTGCCTCTCGGGGATTGATTCTTTTTTTGTTTATTAAAGTATTTTATTTCTTATATCTTACTATGGGCTGACGGGCGGCTTTGACTTCGTCGGGTCTGCCGATTTGCGCATGATGAGGCGCTGCCTTCATATACTCGGGGTCCTTGAATGCCTCGTCGTAAATTTCGCGCAATGCGGTGATTACCTCGTCGAGAGTCTGCTTTGTTTCGGTCTCGGTAGGCTCGAACATAAGCGCCTCGTGTATAATGAGCGGGAAGTACATCGTAGGAGGATGATAACCGCGGTCTATCATCGTCTTGGCGATATCCATAGCCGATACTCCCGTCTTATCTTTGAGTTCCTGCATACTTACTACGAACTCGTGCATGCAATGTCTGCCCTTCTCGGTGGGATAGAGGTCCTCGATATTGGCTTTGAGGTAGTTCGCGTTGAGAACCGCATGTTGAGCAGCCGACTTGATACCTTCCGCGCCCAAAGTAATTATATAAGTAAGCGCGCGGACATATACTCCGAAGTTGCCGTAGAAAGAAGCCACTTTGCCTATACTCTTCTTGCTGCAAACGAATTTGTAGCCCTTGTCTGTCTTTTCGACTCTCGGGTCGGGCAAGAATTGCGCCAACGCGCTCTTGCAACCAACGGGTCCCGAGCCGGGTCCGCCGCCGCCGTGAGGCGTCGAGAATGTCTTGTGAAGATTGAGGTGGACTACGTCAAATCCCATATCTCCGGGGCGAACGACTCCCATTACGGCGTTGAGGTTTGCTCCGTCATAATACAAAAGTCCGCCCGCATCATGGATTATCTTGCTTATCTGCTTTATATTCTTTTCGAACAAGCCCAAAGTCGTGGGATTGGTAAGCATAAGAGCGGCGGTATCGTCACCGACGACTTTCTTCAATTCTTCGAGATCGACTCCCTTCTGTTCGTCGGAAGGAACATTTATGATTTCGAAACCTGCCATGACTGCGCTTGCGGGGTTGGTGCCGTGCGCGCTGTCGGGAACGATGACTTTTGTACGCTTGAAGTCCTTTCTCGAGGCGTGATAAGCCGCGATAAGCAAAAGTCCCGTATATTCGCCGTGCGCTCCCGCATTGGGCTGTAACGTAACGGCGTCCATACCCGTGATTTCAGCCAAATATCCGCTCAAAGTATTCATTACTTCGAGCGCGCCCTGTACGGTATTCTCGGGTTGAAGCGGATGGATCCTTGTAAACCCTGCCAATGCCGCAACCTCTTCGTTGATTTTGGGATTGTACTTCATCGTGCAAGAACCGAGAGGATAAAAGCCGTTATCTACGCCGAATGCGCGTCTGCTAAGCGCGGTATAATGACGCGAAAAATCCACTTCGCTTACTTCGGGTAACTCGAGTTTGGTCGTTCTGGCAAATTTTTTGCCCACCTTTGTATGGTTGACTTCGGGAGTTCGGAGAGTTGCGCATCTCTTTCCTTGCTCGGAAATTTCAAATATCAGTTTCATTTTACCCTCCTTATGACCTCGACGGCGCGATCGATGTCCGCCTTGGTAAGAGTTTCGGTAGTACACCAAAGTATTTCGTTATCCGAAAGTTTGAGACCGCCCAAAATACCTTCTTTGTCAAGCGCTTTCAAAATCTTTTCCGCGGGTATTGTACTTACGGTTACAAATTCATGGAAGAACTCTCCGTTATATTTCAAGGCGAAACCCAAAGACGCAAGAGCGTCGGCAAAATAATGCGCGTAAGAAACACAAGCGTTTGCGACCTCTTCCATTCCCGAAGGTCCCATCGCCGCCATATACATAGACGCTATCAATGCGCAATATGCTTGGTTGGAACAAATATTCGAGAACGCCTTTTCTCGGCGAATGTGCTGCTCTCGCGCCTGCAATGTAAGTACATAAGCGCGATTGCCGTCATGATCGGTGGTTTCGCCGACTATTCTGCCGGGCATCTTTCTCATTTCCTTTTCGGTGCACGCCATAAAACCTACGTACGGTCCGCCGAATGCCATGGGAAGTCCCAAAGGTTGAGCGTCGCCGACTGCTATATCGGCTCCGCACTCGGCGGGAGACTTGACTATCGCCAAAGCGATGGGATTGCAGCCCATTACGAACTTAGCCTTCGCTTCGTGCGCAAGTTCTCCTATCTTTTCGGCGTCTTCCAAAAGACCGAAATAGTTGGGCTGTTCGATATATACGGCTGCGCTCGTATCGTCAAGATGTTCTTTAAGCGCCTTCAAATCGCAAACGCCCTCTTTGGAAGGTAAAACACATACGGTTATGCCCCTTCTGTGAGCATAGGTATTGAGTACTTTGAGCGTGTCGGGACGAATGTTATCGAAAGTGATAAACACTTTACGGGTTCTGTCTGTACTCATGAGCATCGCTTCGGCGGCGGCGTTGGCACCGTTATACACCGAGGCGTTGCTTACATCCATTCCCGTAAGATTGCAAATCATACTTTGATACTCGAAAATAGCCTGCAAAATGCCTTGGCTCATCTCCGCTTGATAAGGCGTATAAGCCGTTATAAACTCCGATCTCGAAGCAAGATTCTTTACCATAGAAGGAATATAATGGTCATAACTGCCCGCTCCCCTCAAAATAACGTCATAGACTTTATTCTTCTTGGATAATGCGGTCATTATCTCCATTGTTTCCTGCTGGCTCTTGCCTTGAGGTAAATTCAATTTTTTAAGTTTCAAATCACGGGGAATATCGTCAAAAAGCTCGTCTATCGAATTTACACCGATAGATTTGAGCATTTCCGAGGTCTCCTTCTCCGTCGTGGACAAATAATCGGACATATTTTTTTAATTCCTTTTCTTATTCTTTGATGAATTTATTGTAAGCAGCCTCGTCCATAAGGTCGTTGGGAACATCGGTTACTTCTATTTCGCAAATCCAGGAACCCATTGCGTCCTGATTGATAAGTTCGGGCGCGCCCTCGAGTTCGTCGTTTACTTTTACAACCTTGCCCGATACGGGAGCGTAAAGGTCGGATACCGCTTTTACGGATTCAACGTCGCAAAGTACATCTCCCGCCGATACGGTCATGCCGACTTCGGGGAGATTTATAAATACAAGGTCGCCCAATTCCTTTTGAGCGTGGTCGGAAATTCCCACCTTGGCGATTTTGCCGTCGATTGCTGCCCATTCATGGGACTCTCTGAATAATAATTTCATTTTTGATTCCTCCAAAATTTATTTGTGTTTTGATTATGCTTTTTTATAGAACGGAAGCTCTGTTATCTCGAGCTTGAGTCTTCTGCCTCTTACGTCTGCTTCCAAAGGTTTGTCGGCAAACTCCTTTTTGATACGAAGCATCGCTATGGGATAGCCGAGCATGGGCGCATGAGTTCCCGAGGTTACCATACCTACCTGCTCGTCTCCGCAATATACGGGACAATGCTCTCTCGCTATGCCTTTAAGCACCTTGGCTCCTATTCTTACATATTCGGGAGTGTGCGCTTCCAACGCTTTCTTTCCGATAAAGTCCTCTTTTGCCATCTTTATCGCAAATCCGAGTCCCACTTCGTTTACGGGAATATCCTCGCCGAGTTCGTGTCCGTACAAAGGCATTGCCGCTTCGAGTCTCAATGTGTCTCTCGCGCCGAGTCCGCAAGGAAGTATTCCTTCGGGTTCGCCCTCTTTAAGCAAAAGTTCGAAAAGCGCGGGCGCGTCGGCATTTGCGCAATAAAGTTCGAATCCGCTCTCTCCCGTGTAGCCCGTGCGCGATATAAGGCATTTCATGCCTTTTACATTGCCCTCTTTTACGAAAGAATAGTATTTTACGGGAATATCTTTGGGCTCGACAAGTCGTTTCAATAACTGTTCAGCCAAAGGTCCCTGCAACGCCAACTGAGATACTTTGTCGGAAATAACCTCGAATTGCACGTCCTTGGGAAGATGCGCTGCCATCCATTTGGCATCCTTTTCGGCATTGCTTGCGTTGACGACGATAAAGAAACATTCGCCGTTTATGCGATATACCAATATATCGTCCACCGCGCCGCCTTTATCATTGGGCAATATGGAATATCTGACCTGACCGTCGTACATTCCTCTTATATCATTGGTGACTATTGCGTTAAGAGCCGCTTCTGCGTTCTTACCTTTAACGACTACTTCTCCCATGTGAGAAACGTCGAAAAGTCCTACCTTAGTTCTTACCGTCTTATGCTCGGTAACGACTCCCGCTTCATACTGTACGGGAAGTTCATATCCCGCAAACTCGACTATCTTGCCGCCGTGCGCGACATGATTTTCGTATAATGCAGTCCTTTTTAACATTTTTGATTCTCCTTAAAATTATAATTATAAATATAAAATTTGAAATTACGATTTATTTTTTGGGCGCCATGTACGTTGCCATACCGTCAACGTCCTCGTACGCTTCTCCCACACTCTCCATAACGGTGGGATGAGGATGAATAACGGCAGCCGCCTCATGAAGTTTGAGTCCCTTGGAAATAGCCAAAGCAAGTTCGCCTATCATATCGGTGGCGCGCACACAGAACAATTCCGCGCCCACGATGGTATCGTTTTCATCGGCAACTACTTTTACGAATCCGCGTGCAAGTCCCTCTATCTGAGATTTTCCGTTTGCCGCCATAAGGAATTTTCCCACCTTGGCATTTTCAACGTCTGTCTCTTTCTTTCCTACCGAAGCGATCTCGGGCGCAGTGTATATGCAAGAAGGCACTACCGACAAATCCATCGAATGAGGCTTTTTAAGCATGCTTTCCACGGCTGTAATCGCGCTTGCCGCCGCATAATGCGCAAGTTGGATCCTGCCGATAACATCTCCGCACGCATATATTCCCGCAACGCCAGTATACATATTGTCGTCTACGTCTATACGCTTTCCCGCATTTATGCCCACCGTTTCAAGTCCGACGCCCTTTAAGTTGGCGGTTCTGCCGACTGCCGAGATCACGGCGTCGAATTTTTGTTCTCCGTCGCCCTTCTCGGTGGAATAACGAACGGTGCGATCGGCGGAAATCTCTTTTACTTTGACTCCCGTCAATATCTTTACGCCCTTACGCTTGAATATGGAAGCGAGTTGAACGCTCGTCTCTTTGCTCATCATCCTTATTATGCGTTCCGAAGGCGCAAGGATAGTCACATTCTTTCCTATTCCCGATAAATACTCGGCAAATTCCACGCCTATGACTCCCGCTCCGATAATGGCTATTTCGTTTCCTTCGACTCCTTTATCGAGGACAACGTCGGAATTTATCGTATTCTCCAATCCCATTATGGGTCGAGACGGGTCGAATCCCGAAGGAGAAGACCCCGTCGCTATCAATATAAATTCCGTCTCGAGAGTCTCGTCGCCCGCCTGTACGGTATGTTCGCCCGTTATCGCGCCGTGAGTCTCGTACAAATCTATTTTATTTGCCTTGACAAGCGTTCTTACGCCGTTGCGAAGATTTTCGACTATGGCATTTTTTCGGCGATATATCGCTTCTTCGTCCAATGTGACGTTTTCCGCCTTTATACCGAGTTCCGCCCATTCGTTTGCCGACGAATAAAGTTCTGCGCTGTGAAGCAATGCCTTTGTGGGAATACAACCTCTGTTGAGGCATGTTCCGCCCAAATCTCTTTCCTCTATCAACGCGGTCTTCATTCCGAGTTTTGCCGCTCTTATCGCTCCCGTATATCCGCCGGGACCGCCGCCTATTACTATCAAATCATATTTCATTATTTTGCTCCGTATGCCTCGATTATATCTTGTATTCTCGGATCGACGGACTTCAAAATGTCCGTGCCCGTAAGTAATTTTTCCTTTAATTCCACACTCTCGGTGTCGAGCGTGTCGGAATAGATCTTCGCCTTTTCTATGACGCTTCCGTTAAAGCCCAAACGCACGTCGGCAACGCCCCACTCGTATCGATATTCGAAAGCGACGTCGTAAAACACATTGTCGCCTCTTGTATATCGTTCGTCCGAAAAATGCCTTGTCAACGCCTCTATGGCGGGTCGGGGCAATTCTTCTTCGGTGACGGTAGTTATTGCCGCGTCTTTGTATCTTGCTTTCAAAGAGGTTTTGAGCGATTCCTTGACCTCTTGCGCGGTTATGTCCGATCTGTATTCCGAAAGATTCGTCACGCGTGAAGCCACGCTCTTTACGCCCTTTGCGTTGAGTTTTACTTTGCTTACGTTGAGATACTCCGAAAATGCCGCGTAATCGGAATTTATAAGTATCGTGCCATGATGAAGGCAAGCGTCTTCGCTCTTGTAAAACGCGTTGCCCGAAAATTTCTTTCCTTCTATCAACACGTCGTTTCTGCCGCTCAACGAGGCGTTAAAGCCGAGCAAGCGCATTGCGTTCATCATTATGTCGAATTGATTGGCTATATCGTAATCTTGTTTTGACGCGATAAAAGTAAAGTTTACATTGCCTTTATCGTGATAAACTGCGCCTCCGCCCGTAAAACGTCTTGCCAAAAAGCCGCCGTCTCGGGACAAAGCCGCAAGATTACATTCGATAAAAGCGTTTTGATTCTTACCTATGAACACGGTTTTGTCGTTCGCCCACAGATATAAAATCATCTCTCCGTCCTCGCAAGTATCAAGCAAATATCTCTCGATCGCTTGATTCTTGTACGGATAAAATCCTTCCGCTTCTATGACTTTAAGCCTGTTTATCATTAAAATTTAAGTTCTTTCCTCGTCTCGACGAATGCGGTGACGCACTTGTCTATATCTTCTTTGGTATGCGCTGCGGACATCTGAGTACGTATTCTCGCCTTGCCCTTGGGAACGACGGGATAATAGAAACCTACTACGTATATTCCCTTTTTGAGCATACTCTCGGCAACTTTCTGACTCAAAACGGCGTCGTAAAGCATAACGGGAATTATAGCGTGGTCTTTTCCCGCAAGGTCGAAACCGTTTTTCTCCATCTGCTGTCTGAAATACTTGGCGTTCTCCATGACTTTATCGCGAAGTTCTGTCGTCTTGGACAAGTAATCCAATATGGCTATGGTAGCCGCGCACATTGCGGGCGCCAAAGTGTTGGAGAAAAGATAAGGTCTGCTGCGCTGACGCAACAACTGTATTATTTCCTTTCTGCCGCTGGTAAATCCGCCCGAAGCGCCGCCGAGCGCCTTGCCCAACGTACCTGTGATAATGTCCACTCTGCCGACTACTCCGCAATATTCCGCGGTGCCTCTGCCCTTGTCGCCGACAAATCCCGTTGCGTGACTGTCGTCTACTACAACCAACGCATCGTACTTATCTGCAAGGTCGCATATTCCCTTGAGGTTTGCAATTATTCCGTCCATAGAGAACACGCCGTCGGTGACGATAACTTTCTGTCTTGCGCCCTCTTCGTCCGCCTTTTTGAGTTGAGCCTCGAGGTCTGCCATATCGTTGTTATGATAACGATACCTCTTTGCTTTGGAAAGCCTTACGCCGTCTATTATGCTGGCGTGGTTCAATTCGTCGGAAATTATCGCGTCGTCCGCGGTGGTTATCGTCTCGAAAAGACCGCCGTTTGCGTCGAAGCAACTGCTGTAAAGAATGGTGTCCTCGGTGGAGAGAAACTCCGAAAGTTTCGCTTCGAGTTCTTTATGAATTGTCTGTGTTCCGCAAATAAATCTTACGCTCGAGAGTCCGTAGCCGTACTTGTCGTAACTCTCTTTTGCGGCTTTGATTGCAATGGGCGAATTTGCGAGTCCCAAATAGTTGTTTGCGCAAAAATTGAGAACGTCCTTTGCAACCGTCGTATCTATACGGTTGGATTGATCGGTGGTGATGATTCTTTCATCCTTCCACAGTCCTTGCGCGCGAATATCGTCGAGTTCGGCGCTTATTATCTTTTTAGTCTTGTTATACATTATATCAAAACCTCCTTATTTTTCCCAATTAAGAACGATCTTTCCGCTCTTTCCGCTGCACATAAGTTCGAAGCCTTCGATAAAGTCCTTATAGTTGAAGCGGTGAGTTATTATGCCCGAAATATCGAGTCCTCCCTGTATCATGGAACTCATCTTGTGCCAGGTCTCGAACATCTCTCTGCCGTAAATTCCCTTGAGTTTCATTCCGCCGAAAATAACCTTGTTCCAATCGATGGGAGTGCCCGAAGGCAAAAGTCCGAGCAAGGCGATCTTTCCGCCGTTTATCATATTGTCGAGCATTTGATTGAGAGCCGTGCCGTTTCCGCTCATTTCGAGACCGACGTCAAAGCCCTCGTGAATACCGTTCTCTCTCATAAGTTGCTTCAGATCCTGTTCTTTGGTGTTTACCGTGATGACCGAAGGGCATACCTTCTTTGCAAGATCGAGTCTGAACTGAGAACGGTTGGTTATGAATACCTTTCTCGCTCCCGCATATTTCGCTATTGCGGCAGCCATTATTCCTATGGGACCCGCGCCTGTAATAAGCACATCCTCTCCCACGAGATCATAGGACAATGCGGTATGTGTCGCGTTTCCGAAGGGGTCGAAAATGGAGTACAGCTCCTCGGGAATATTTTTATCGCAAAGCCAAAGGTTGCTTAAAGGTATTGCGGCATATTCCGCGAATATACCTGTACGATTTACGCCGATACCTTGAGTATTGGGGCAAAGGTGTCGTCTGCCCGCTCTGCAGTTGCGGCATGTGTTGCATACCACATGTCCCTCTGCGCTTACGAGGTCGCCTACCTTAAAGGCATCGGAGTGTCCGTTGATTTCGACGATTTCGCCGACAAATTCATGGCCTATCGTCATCGGGGTCTTTATCGTCTGCTGCGCCCATTCGTTCCAATCGTAAATATGAACGTCGGTGCCGCAGATCGCGGTCTTATGTATCTTAATCAGAGCTTCGTTGGGTCCGGGAACGGGTACGTCTACTCTCTCGAGCCATAAGCCCCTTTCGGGTTTCACTTTGACCAATGCATCCATTTTCATAAGCTTTTTATCCTCCTTCGTTACGATTAACGCAAACGAAAACATTTACAGAATCAATTATATAACAAAGACATTCCAAATGTAAAGAATTTTTTGCGATTTACTTTCAAAAAAGAAAAAAAAACCGAAGCTGTTTCGATTACATTTCGGTTTCGGTCTCTCTCTTCGGCAAGGAGTTTCTTATTTCCGTATAAAAGAAACGACGCCGTTGTCCTCGGAGGGATTGAGCAAATCCTTTGCTTCGAGAAGTCTTTTGAGTTGTTTTATCGCGCCTTCGTTGCCGTCGAAAAGCGCGTAACGATTTCCGTAAAGACGAATAAAACTTTCTTTCAGATAAATATAATGAGTACAGCCCAAAACCACGGCGTCCGCGTCCTCTTTCCCCTTCATTATTCCGCGAACGATACCGTCGAGTTTGTCTCTGTCTCCTACAGCCTTTTCTATCTCTACGGCAAGCGTCTTACTGCTTTCTATCGTCAGCCGCTCGGAATAGTCTTTTATGAGCGCGTCGAATTTCGCCTGCGCCGCCGTCGCTTCGGTTACCAACACGAGAATCTTTTTTGCGCCGCTCTTTATCGCGGGCTTTACGGCGGGCTCGAGTCCCACGTAAATACATTCCGAGAGAAAAGTATTGTAATCTCTGAGAAAGGAAATGCCGACGTTGGTGGCGGTATTGCACGCAACCACTATCGCCTTGCACCCTCTGTTGAGTAAAGTATAGCAGTTGTCTATCGTTCTCGCCAAAATATACTCTTTGGATTTATTGCCGTAAGGCATAGAAGAAAAATCGGCAAGATAAATATAATCCTCATGCGGCAGAATATCAAGAGCCGTCGAGAGCGTCGTTATCCCGCCCATCCCGCTGTCTATAAATCCTATAGGTCTGTGTGACATAATATATTCTTATGCGTAAGAGCAACAAAAAGCCACGAAAAATCCCGATAACGCCATAATACACGCGCACCTCGACTCTTTTCGGCATATTATGATAGCGGCAAACAAATTATCGTTTTTACCGAGTACCCGACACTTTCGACTTGTTTTGTCAAATTTCTTTATTTGCCTACGGAGGTACAATCATGGCTGTTGCATCGAATTTCTTATTGGGAGCAAATGACGAGCATGGGCAAAATCCGCCCACTGCGGGCAAAAGAACTCCCGTTCTTCCTTACATAAACAGAAGTTTTTACGAAAACGAATTCAATCGTCCCGCAAAGAACGCCTTCATCGAGGCGGCGTTGCGTATAGGCTTTTCGGTCTATGACGTAAAACCCGAGATAACGGACACGTCAATATCCGCAAGAGTTGCGAGAGTCAATCGGCAAAGACCGACTTTGGTCGTGAATTTCGGATATAACGCTTTCGGTTCGGGAAACTCTTTCAATTCGGCTTCGGGATATTACGTCTACTATTCCGATGAGAACAGATTTTCTTCCTCTTCGAGAGCGTTGTCCGAGGATATTTTCGAAAAGTGGCAAGGCAACGACTACACAATACCGAGAAGCGTCTCTCCTCTGCGGGGAATAGGAATGCTAAGTAGCGTCAACTGTCCCTCTACGCTCATAGAGGCAGGCTTTATGACGAACTTCGACGAAGCAAAATTGATGCTGAATCCGCTGTTCGTCACCCAAGTGTCAGAACGCGCGGCGCAAGGAGTCTGCGAATATCTCTCGGTGCCCTATCTGTCGCGAAACGAGTTGGGAAACTATGCGACTTTAAGGCAAGGTAACAGAGGAAATCAAGTAAAACTCGCTCAATATCTTTTGAATTATTACGGCTATAATCTCGACACCGACGGAGTTTTCGGAGCAAATACCCTTAAAGCCGTACAAAATCTGCAACAAAACAACTCTCTCGAAGCAGACGGAATCATAGGCAAAAATACTTGGAACGCCCTTTTGAATCTCGATCCGCAATCTTATACTTTGAGACAAGGAAGCAGACGAACCGCGGTAATGTTTTTGCAAAGACTGCTTTTGAGCAAACTCTATCCCATAACCTTGCTCGACGGTATCTTCGGAAACCAAACCAAAACCGCCGTTATCGAATTTCAACGAGAAAACTCTCTCGAAGCGGACGGAATAGTGGGACCCGCCACCTGGAACGCGCTGTTTACAAGTTCGGGCAGACCTCGATTATATTGATATACAAAAAACCGATGAGGTACAAAAAGCGGTCTTTCGCCGCAAAGACAAAAGACCGCCCCGAAACCGCATAATGCTATGAAATGTTATATTTCCTTTTTGACTTTTTTATGCCATATCCCGCTGAAGTAATAGCACAGCGACAATACCGTGGAAAGAGTCCAACCCACGGGCCAGGACAGCCATATTCCGTCGGGTCCCATTCCGCACGCCTTGACAAATATGAATGCAAACGCCACTCGCAAAAGCAGATCCGAAAAAGTCGAAGTCATGAAACACCACATTTTCAGGGTTCCGCGTAAGACTCCGTCGCTTATTATCTTCAACACTATAATGAAGTAGAAAGGTGAAACGAGTATCAGGAAGTGCCGTCCCGTCTCAAGCGCAACTTCGCTGACTTCGGTCATAAAGATCTTGACTGCAAATTCCGAACAGGTAACGAAGAAGAGGAAAAAAGGCAAGGCTACCAAAAGAGAAAGGACGCAACCCCATTTGAAGCCCTCTTTTATCTTTTTTGTATTGCCCACGCCGTAATTCTGCGCGGTGAAATTAGAGGTCGCGTTGCTTATCGTTACAAAGCAGTTCACCGCAAAAGTATTGAGTTTGGATGCGGCGGAATAGCCCGAAACCACCGCGGTTCCGAAGGAATTGACAAGTCCCTGTATAAACAGATTGCCCACGGAAACGAAACTCTGTTGCAAAATGCTCGGAAGAGCCACGACGCTTATCTTTTTGAGCATTTTGAAACTGAATTTTTGCGCTATGTATTCCTTCCATAAGCGCATTCTGCGCATAAGTACATATATCGTGCCCGCCATGGCTATGCCCTGCGCGGCGAAAGTTGCCCAAGCCGCTCCCGCGACTCCCCACTTGAAAACGGCTACGAACAGCAGATCCAAAATCACGTTGCCCACCGATGAGCCTATCAGAAAATAAAGAGGCGTTCTCGAGTCGCCTATGGAATTGAATATTCCCGTCGCAACATTATAGATAAACATAAAGGGAAAGCCGAGAACGAAAATATTCAGATAAGTCAATGCGTCGTCGAATATATCCGAAGGAGTATCGAGAACTTTGAGAATGGGCGACGCTATCGGCAAGCCTATAGCCAAAAACAAAACAGACAAAACCGCTACCGAGATAAACGAAGTAAAGATAGCGGTTTTCATATCGCCGAATTTTTTTGCACCGAAAAGTTGAGAAATGATAACCGAACAGCCTGCGTTTGCGCCTATCGCCACCGCCATGAAGATCATCGTCACGGGATAAGAGGCGCCTACCGCTCCGACACTGCTTTCACCTATAAACTGTCCTACTATTATCGTATCGGCTATGTTGTAGAGTTGTTGAAATATCACCGAAATGAACATCGGTAATGCAAACAGCCACAAAACACTCCTCGAATTTCCCTGAGTCAAATCCTTGTTCATAAATTCTTTCCCCGAATATTTTCAAACGGAATGTATTATAGCACTTTAATTGTTTATAATCAAGCGTTGATCGCCTTAAAACAGCAAAAAATTTCAAACTCTTAACGGCAGCCGATATGTCTTTTCAAGGCAAAAAGAAGCATATTCAACGTCTGAAAAGCATTTTGATTATCGCTCCCAACTTCGGGCGCGTGCCGTATAACAGAACTCCCACACGATAAATTCTTGCGGCAAGAAAGCCCACGCCTATTACCGAAGCCATAAGTATTCCTATCGAAACAACTATCTCGTACCAAGCCACGCTGCTCATCGCGATCCTCGTAAACATCGCCATGGGAGAGGTAAAAGGCACATAAGAACATATTTTCATGACGGTATTGTCCACGTTGCCGTTCATCATCGAGAATATCACGACAAAGAACGCTATTATGAACAAAAACGTTATCGGCATTACCGAAGTATTTATATCCTCGAGTTTTGACGCGGTGGAACCTATCGCTCCGTAAAGAAAAGCATATATCAAAAATCCGAGAATAAAGAAGGTAGGCAAATACAGGAACAAATCGACGGGAATATTGAAAATCGATTGCATTATCAAATTCCCGCTCCAAGCGTTTTTATTGATATTGTAGAATATCAATGCCGAACCGAATATCGCGATCAACTGAATCAATCCCGCAAGACACGCCGCAAGGACTTTGCCGAACATCATATTGACGGGCTTCGCCGAGGTTATCAACAATTCCATCGCTCTCGAACTCTTTTCGGTGGCGACTCCCGACGCGACCATTTGCCCGTAAAGCAATATCACCATATACAATGCGAATATCATTATATAAGTGTAAAAGAAATTTTTGACTTGATCTTTTCCGAGCGTCGCAGTCGTACTTTCGATCTCGGTCGTCATGATCTGCGCCGCTTGCTCGGGAGTCAACCCGTAACGAATCATCGCGTCCAAACGATAGATCTCCTGTAAAACAGAGTCGGCTATCAAAATGTTCCCATCGCTCAGAGAAAGATTGTCAACATAATAAGTATATGACGTTATGCCGTCCAATACAAAGGCGCATTCCGCTTCTCCCGATAAAATCTCTTTGCGAATATCTTCTATAGATTCATCGGTAACTCTGACTTCGTAATCGCCGAAAGCCTTGTCGAAATAGTCCCCCACAATTGACAAAAGTTGCGCATCCGAAGAGGATACAAGCATTATGGGACGCTTGTTTTCTCCTCCCGAACCGAAAAGCGACGCTATATTGGGAATAAACATGACGACGGCTATCGCCGCAACCAAAAATATCGTAACGCCGACGAAAATCTTGTTCTTAAAATAACCTTTGAGTTCGAATCCGAATATCTTTCCAAACTGTTTCATGCTTTCCGACCTCTATATTTCTTGCCCTGCATACTCTACGAAAATATCGTTGAGCGAAGGTTCGAAAACTTTTACTTCGTCGATATCGTAACTTTCCACAAGCCGCTTCATGACGCTTTGCTTTTCGGAGGCATCATTGAGTTTTAACATCAATGAACCGTTTTCGGTTTCGGTACAAGCCTCGCCGAAATCTTTCTTTATTTTTTCGGGAAGAGGCGTGTTCACTATCAAACGGTCTCGCGCATAGTTGCGTTTTATCTCCTTCAAATCGCCGTGCAGAACTATCTTCCCCGAATTTATTATCGCTATTCCGTCGCAAAATTCCTCGATATAACTCATCTGATGACTCGAAAACAGCACGATTTTTCCCAACGCTATCTGCTCTTTTACCACGTCTTTCAGCAACATCGCGTTGACGGGATCCAATCCCGAAAAAGGTTCATCGAGAATGATTATGCTCGGGTCGTGACTCAGAGCCGTTATAAGTTGAATCTTCTGTTGATTGCCCTTTGAAAGAGTATCCAACCTCTTGTTGCGATATTCTTTCATCCCAAGCCTTTCAAGCCAATAATCTATCGACTTCCTCGCTTCTTTCGTTTTCATCCCTTTGAGAGAAGCAAAATATTCGAGTTGATCGGCTATTATTTTTTTGGGATACAATCCTCTCTCTTCGGGCAAATATCCCAACCCCATAGTCTTATAATCAATGGGCTTGCCGTCTACAAGGATCTCTCCGCCGTCCGCAGGAATGACGTTCATCAAAATTCTTATCGCAGTCGTCTTTCCCGCGCCGTTCCTTCCGAGTAACCCAAACGCTTTGCCGCTTTCGGCAGTGAAAGATACGCCTTTCAGCACATGTTTGGCTCCGAACGATTTATCTATGTCTTTAATTTCAAGTATCATTTACAGATGCCCTCTCCGATAATTTATAACATTTTCACGTTCTCTTTGTCAACGAGTTTTTTACAATATCCCGGGTATCAATAAAGAAAGTCCGCAACCGAGCAAAAAGGAACATAAATTCGAGACTAAGGCATAAATTACCGTAATAAACCGAGGTTTCGGCTTATTTTCCCATCTCGGCAAAAAGATAAAGTATAAAATCGCCTCGATAATAAATACGATAGTTTCGGCAACTAAATATGATATGAAAAACATAAATATGCCCTCGTAAAAGTTCGCTATATTGAGAATAACATTCAATATAATTTGAGTGGCGGTGTTGACGAATATTATAAACTTTATTTGCTTGGGCGCGCGATAGCCGAACATCAACGCTATCAACAGTTCAATCAATATCGTAAATACTATCCGCGCCAATAACGAGACTATTTCCCAAGTATAATTATACGATTTCTTGACGCTTGCCGTCGTCCCCGCAGTTACGGCTCCCGCATCGATTCCCTCCATATCCACGGTGTAGTAAGCGTCAAAGGCATACCTTTCGTATATCCCGCTTTCGACAAAACTCCGCTCCTCGGGAAAATATAACAATATTTTGAACCTGTAAGGAGGAAAATAATTCCAATTCAAAGGCGTTCTGTCATTGACTTTCCAAGCGGTCTGCAAAAAATAATAGCCGTCGGTATCACTGTATTCGGTAAACGCCTTCCATATAGGATACTCCAAATCATAATGATCGTGTATACCGTCCTCTCTTTTATACCGAGCATCCTCTTCGGTGCCGTCCCAAGCGGAATAAGGTCCCGTACTTTGATATTCGGAAAGCAAGGTAGCGTAACATTCGACTTCGCCAAGTCCCTTAAAATCTATCTCGACTTTTGGTTTGGGAGCGCAATCGGCATTTGCGGTGTTGATAAAAGTACAGGAAAACAGCGCAAACACAAGGCAGATACACACAAATATCGATATAACAAAAGTTTTGACTTTGCTCATATAGACCTCCTTTGAAATTATATTACCATATATTGTGATTACGCGCAACTGTTATTTATAGATTTCGGAGAAAAAGAGTATATGAGAGCGAAAATTATTATCAATACAATCCCCAAGCAAAAAGGCATACGTTGCACTATTACTTTTACTTTCTTTTCGTTCATAAGCACCTTTGTAAAATCGTGAGTGAGTACTCACTGTATGTATAAAATAACATATAATTGAATATACGTCAAGCGAAAATAATAAAAAATTTTTTTGTCGCGCAATCGGTGAGTGATATTTGCCTTACGGCTCGTCGTATCGTCGCAGTTCGCCTTGATTAGTTTCTTTTGGCAGCGTGACGCTGCACCCATGGTCGCGGTGGCGAGCCGCCACTGCCACAGTTCACGATTTACTTGATTACTAATTCCAACATTATTTCCGCGTTTGTGGGATTTGTTTAATCATAATCCCCTCAGTCTGCTTTGCAGACAGCTCCCCTTATTTGAAACGCTACGCATTTCAACCAAAGGGAGCCAAGGCGTAAGGTCGGATTTCCCTCCCGAAGGGGCCGCCCTTGGCGACAGCTAAGGGGGGCTGGCGGCGTAGCTGTCTGGGG
>CANPVN010000030.1 GCA_947581755.1 uncultured Clostridia bacterium
CCCGTGATCGCACTTACTGTGATATAATCCTGCGGACCGAATCCAACGCCGCGTGAAACGTAAGTATCGGTCGCCCAAATTATATTCTTTCCGGAGCTTTTATCTTTCAAGAGAATACCCAAAAGAGCCACATCAAGTTGCTTGATGTAGTTCTCTTTAATATCCTCTCCATAAACTTCTTTGATTTTTTCCATTTGCAATCGGAATCTGTAAATAATTGACTTTCCTTTGAAAATACTTGCTATGGCGACAATAATGGAGCCTATACCGCCGAGTATTTTTTCTTATTATTAAAGAAACTCCCATGCTCCCAAGAAGCTGCTTCCGATGCATAAGAGAATAACAAAAGCAAGTGCCATCTTTTGACCCCGCTTTATCTTTACATACTTTTTCAACCACCGCTTTTAACGCTTTTTTATTTCTTCTTGAAAAAGCTACTTATAGTGGTTAGAAACGTATCTAAACAATCAAATTTGAAAAGCAAATATAAAATAAATGTTATCATGTTCAACGCCTGCGATTAACTTTAATTTCTACGGAAAAATTTATAGGCGCACTTTTCTTCACCGATTTGTGCGCCGTATATTATGATTGATGTATTTGCAATTATATTTCAAAGCTTTTTGTGCATTAAAAAAACTTGAACAGCAAAAAAATATTGCCCGAGTATACAATTTTATTGACTTATTCCATAAAATCCGCTATAATATAAAGAGAAATGTGCATCAATCATAATAATTGATGCACATTTTTGTTAAAGTAATTTGCCGAGTTTATTCATCATTTCCGACTTATGCACCCAAAGAGAGTGGACATAACGGTTTAGTGTTATAGTCGCATTTTTATGCCCGAGTATCTCGGATAAGGTCTTTACGTCCATTCCGCACTCTATGGCGCGAGTGGCAAACGTGTGCCTCAATGCATGAAATCCTTTGTGTGCTATTCCGAGCCGTTTTAAGAGCAGTTCGAAGGTCCGTTGGTAACTTCGCACGAATATGGGCTTGCCGTTTTCGGAAATGACGTAATCGCAAGTCTTTTCTTTTTTCAATTCTCTAAGGATATCCAGCACGGTTTTTGAGAGCGGAATTTTTCTCCTCGAAGTTTCGGTCTTTGGCGTATCCGCAATAACGCAACGCTTTCCGCCAATGTATCCGTCGTGGCAGGTCTTTGTAACGGACAGGCTTGCCTTAACTAAATCTATATCGTCCCAAGTGAGGGCGAGCAGTTCCCCGATCCTCAGTCCCGTATAAAGGCAGATAATGATTCCTTTGAGTTTTGACCTTTTACTTTCGAGAATGTACTTAACGATTTTCTTTTGCTCCGGTACAGAAAAACATTCCACTTGCTTTTCGACTATCTTCGAGCGCTTGATTTTGTTCGCCGTATATTCGGAAATCAGTCCCAATATGTGTGCAGTTTTCAGCGAGTTTTGCAGCACCGAGATGATCGATTTTATAAAGTTGGGCGACAGTCCTTTGCCTGTACGTTTGTTACCCGATTCCATAAGAACGGTTATGTATTTTTGAATGACAAGCGGCGTAACTTCGATAAGTTCATACTCTCCGAGATAGGGCAGAATATGTACCGAGGTTATCGCTCGATAAAGCTCATAAGTCCTTTGTTTACTCGAGGACTTTACGTAGCTATCAAGCCATTCGCCAAGCCAATCTTTGTATTTCATTTTGATAATTCTCCTTATGAATAAAAAAGGAACCGAGATGTGATTGTCGGTTCCCTTTTTGTTCGGTATATTTCAATTATAGAAATCAGTTGTTTTGGGTGGAATTTTGAGTATTTATATTATCGTTTGCCTTGATCAAAAGTTGAGAATAAGTGTAATAATTCGTAGGCGCAGTATCTTTATACATATCGGTCCAAGTGGCACCTGTGCTGACGTTATCGGAATCTTTCCAATATTTGGAATCGACGCCATAACTGTCCTTTACCGCCTCGGTAGATTGAGTCAATTTTTTAAGTCCGTCTATTCCGTGTTCCTTAACATAATTGACGGTAGCGTCTCTATTAACCTTCCATCGCGAATAACTGTTTCCGTTGGAATCCTCTTTTGTCCAATATCCGTTTTCATCTTTACTGAGTTTTGCCTTAGTCATTATATCGCCTTTTTCTTCGTCTCCGATCATAACTTTGACTTTCCCTTGCGATACCGCCTCGAAATATTTCTTGCAATTCTCCTCTGTCTGAAAATAATCCGTGAGTTTTTGGTTGCCTATCATATAAGTGTTTTGCTCTGCGTCGTAAACCATTGTTACGTCGTCATATTTTATCGTCTTGTAATATGATTTTGCTTTGGTACCCTCTCCTACTGTTACTCGGTCGGTTTGGGCTACATCTTCACCTGCCGTAACTTGAGTGGGAAAACACATTTCTTCCAAAGTCACATCGGTTATTCTGCTATCGTTTCTTGTAACGGTGGCTTTACCTATATATCCCGCATTATGAACCAACCCGTAAGCGACGCCTTGAGTTCCTTCGCCATCGATATTGCACGCTACGGGCAATGATAAAGCAAAGATCACGGCAAGGCATATCAATATTTTAATTAATTTCTTCATTATTTACCTCCTGCTTAGTATTAATAGTTTATCCATATCTTATCCCTTTTTATCACTCTGTTTGGCAAAAACTTTTAATCATAAATCTAAAAAAGTAATATACGAGAAATGCCTTTTGAGCGGTCAAAAATCAATATTAATATTTTTCTCTCTTTGAGTATACGGTATGCAATACTTCATGAGCGCGATGGCTGTTGGGCTCACCGAAATATTCCGAATAAAGAGTCTTTACAACGGGATTTTCATGACTCTTTCTTAAAGGAGCCTTCTTATCCTTGTCATAGATAGCCTTCGCTCTCAAAGCGGGAACATCGGTAAAGTTGCGTACTCTGCTGGGAACGATGGGCTGTCCGCCGCCATTGACACAGCCGCCGGGACAAGTCATTATCTCGATGAAAGTATAAGGAGATTTGCCTGCTTTGATTTCCTCGAGAACCTTCTTTGCATTTGCTATGGTATGAGCCACGCAAACTTTTATCTTCTTTCCGCCGAGATCAACGGTTGCTTCTTTTATACCATTTGTTCCGCGTACCGCTTTGTAATCTATTTTGTCCAAAGACTTTCCGCTTACCACATCGGCTACAGTTCTTAAAGCCGCTTCCATAACGCCACCCGTCGCGCCGAATACAAGACCTGCGGTGGAACCGAGTCCGAGAGGCGCATCAAATTCCTTATCCTTAAGTTCACGGAAGTTGATACCCGTGCTACGGATAAATCTTGCAAGTTCGCGAGTTGTAAGTACAACGTCTACATCGGGATACCCGCTGGCATTTTGATGATCTCGGTGAATTTCGGTCTTTTTGGCGGTACAAGGCATAACGCATACAACCGCCATATTCTTGGGATCTATACCCAACTTGGAAGCATAGTATGTCTTCATGATTGCGCCGAACATCTGTTGAGGAGATTTGCAACTCGAAAGATGAGGCAAAAGTTCGGGATAATTGGATTCTATGTATCTGATCCAACCGGGGCTGCAACTCGTTATCATGGGAAGAGCCGCGGTCTTATCCTTAAGTCTGCCCATAAGTTCATAGCCTTCTTCCATTATAGTCATATCTGCGCCCATATCTACGTCAAATACATTGTTAAAGCCCATTGTCTTAAGCGCGGCAACCATCTTTCCTTCGACATCGGTTCCGATCGGATAACCGAATTCTTCGCCCAAACCTACTCTTACGGAAGGCGCGGTTCCGACGATAACATACTTATCGGGATCGGCAATAAGCGCGCGAACCTTATCGATATCGTCACGCTCGTACAAAGCGCCTACGGGACAAACATTGATACACTGTCCGCAAGCAAGACACGAAGTCTCTCCCAAAGGCTTATCGAATGCGCAACCGATTTTGGTAGCAAAACCACGATTTGTAGCTCCGATTATGCCGACAGTCTGAACCTTTTTGCAGACATTTACGCATCTGCGGCAAAGAATACATTTATTGTTGTCTCTTATAAGATAAGGATTGCTGTCATCAAGTTCGTAATGATTTACGGCTCCTACGTATTTTACTTCGTCGCAACCGTACTCGAGACTCAATCTCTGTAATTCGCAGTTCTGCGAACGAATGCAGGACAAGCATTTCTTTTCATGGTTGCTCAATATAAGCTCTATGGTAGTCTTTCGAGACTTGCGTACCTTATCGGTATTGGTATATACTTCCATGCCGTCTTTTACGGTAGCCGAACATGCGGTAACCAAATTCTTGGCATTCTTTACCTCTACTACGCACACACGGCAAGATCCGTCGTTGCATACGTCTTTAAGATAGCAGAGAGTAGGTATTTCAAATCCTGCCTGTCTTGCGGCATCAAGGATCTTGGTGCCTGCGTCAACAGTAACTTCTACATCATTAATCTTCAATGTAACCTGTTTCATTGATAATTCTCCTTACTTCTTTTCGATAGCATTTTTACGACAAGCCGCTATACATGCTCCGCACTTGATACATTTGGAAGTATCGATGACGTGAGGTTGTTTAAGCTCACCGCTGATAGCGCCGGCAGGGCATCCTCTCTTACACAATCCGCATCCTACACACTTAGAAGGATCGATAACATAGTTGAGTAATGCTTTACATACGCCTGCGGGGCATTTCTTGTCTTTGACGTGCGCAATATACTCGTCACGGAAATATTTGAGTGTGCTGAGTACGGGGTTGGGCGCAGTCTGTCCCAATCCGCAAAGCGAATTGGACTTAATATAATAGCAGAGTTCCTCAAGTTTGTCAATATCCTCCATGGTGCCTTTGCCTTCGGTAATTTTTTCAAGGATCTCGTACAATCTCTTGTTGCCTATACGGCAAGGAGTACATTTTCCGCATGATTCGTCTACGGTAAATTCAAGGAAGAATTTTGCTATATCAACCATACATGTCGTATCATCCATTACGATAAGTCCGCCCGAACCCATCATGGAGCCGATCTTGATAAGGTTATCGTAATCGATAGGGGTATCTATCAAAGACGCCGGTATACATCCGCCGCTGGGACCGCCTGTCTGAGCCGCTTTGAACTTTCTGCCGTTGGGGATTCCGCCGCCGATGTCTTCTATTATGGTTCTTAATGTAGTTCCCATGGGGATCTCTACAAGTCCTGTGTTGGTTATTTTTCCGCCCAAAGCGAATACCTTTGTTCCGGGACTCTTTTCCGTTCCCATGGATCTGAACCACTCGGGTCCGTTAAGAATTATCTGTGTGATATTTCCGTAAGTCTCAACGTTGTTAAGCACGGTGGGACGACCGAACAATCCGTGATCCGCAAGGTGAGGAGGCTTTTGAGTAGGCTCGCCTCTCTTACCCTCGATGCTGTGAATAAGCGCAGTTGCTTCGCCGCAGACGAATGCGCCCGCGCCGAGACGAATGTCTATATCGAAGTCATGTCCGAGACCCATTGCATTCTTACCCAATATGCCGTATTCACGTGCTTGATTTATCGCAACCTGAAGTCTGTGTACCGCAATAGGATACTCCGCTCTGACATATATGTAACCCTGATGCGCGCCTACGGCATATCCGTTGATCATCATCGCTTCCAAAACCGCATGAGGATCGCCCTCGAGCAAGGATCTGTCCATGAATGCGCCGGGGTCGCCCTCGTCGGCGTTACATACTACGTATTTGATATCGCCGGGAGCTTTAAGCGTGGACGCCCACTTTACACCTGTAGGGAATCCGCCGCCGCCACGTCCTCTCAATCCGCTCGCGGTAACAAGGTCGCAAACTTCTTCGGGAGTCATTGTCGTTACAACCTTCTCGTATGCTTTGTATCCGTCGAAAGCAAGATATTCGTCTATATTCTCGGGATCGATCACGCCGCAGTGACGCAATACTATTCTCTTTTGAGATTTATAGAATGCGGAGTCTTCAATGGACTTGCTCTTTCCGCTTTCATCTGTCTCTCTGTGAACGTATTTATCGACAATACGTCCCTTTACGATATGCTCTTCGACGATCTCTTTGACGTACTCGGGCTTTACATGTTGATAGAAGGCGCCTTCGGGATATATAACCACGATAGGTCCCTTTGCGCAAAGACCGAAACAACCCGTCATTATTATCTTGACTTCGTTTTCGAGATTTACAGCCTTTACTTGCTTTTTGAATTCTTCGAAAATAGCTTTGCTGTTTCCGGAAGTACAACCCGTACCGCCGCAAACAAGTATGTGTGCTCTCTCTATCATTAAATTTTTCTCCTTATTCCTTGTAAGTGTATTCGGCAATGGGCTTACCGTTCAGAATGTGCGAAGTAATGACTTCTCTTGCCTTCTTCGCGTCCATGTGAACATAAGTAACCTTATCCTGTCCGGGAACAAACACTTCGACTATCGGCTCATATTTGCAAAGTCCGATACAACCGGTCTGTCCGAGCGTAACGTTCTCAAGCTTACGGGATTCTATTTCTTCACCGAATGCCTGAAGCACAGGTCTTGCGCCTGCAGCGATACCGCATGTAGCCATACCGACAATTATACGAATATTATTCTCACCGGTGGTTCTGTTGTTGATTTCCGCCTTTTTTCTGTCTCGTATAGCTTGCAATTCCTCTAATGATTTCATAGGATTTTTCCTCCAATTAAATTTTCTATATTTTCATTTATCATTTCTCGCAAAAATGAAAGTATTTCAACATTCTCGATTTCCACACCGTCCAAAGTCTCTTTGATTTCCTTTGTATCGAATATATATTCCTTTCCGTCGGAAACAAAGTTCAACTTGAATTCCGTCGCGGGAGATGCACCTATAAGCGTCGTCATCGTCTGACCCAAATCCCCCATCGGAGGTCGGTCGATATGACTTATCTTCATGGTCGCGGCTATCGTCGTCCCGACGCCCGGCTCGCTGTTTATCCTTAACGCGCCGCCGCACATCTCGGCATACATCTTGAATAAAGGTATTCCCATTCCGACTTTACGCGTCGTTCTTGTTGTGGTAAAAGGATCGGAAACCGTCTTTACCATCTCCTCGGACATTCCGCAACCGTCGTCGGAAATACTTATCTCCATCTCGTCCGTACAGAAATCCGCTCGAACCGTTATGTCGATATTTTTCGCGCCGGCTCGAATAGAATTATATGTAATGTCAAGAATGTTGAGAGATAACTCAATCATTATATTTTGCTAAAATTTCGTCTACATTTTCGGGAACCAAGTTGCCGTATACATCATCGCCTACCGTCATAACGGGAGCCAATCCGCAACATCCGATACATCTGGTAGCCATAAGCGTAAATTTCCTGTCCGCGGTAGTCTCTCCGGGTTCCAAGCCCAACTTTTCTTTGACTCTTTCGATAACCTTTCCCGAACCCTTGACATAACAAGCCGTTCCGAGACAAACACCAACGGTGTATTTTCCCTTGGGATTAAGATTGAATTGCGCATAGAAGGTAGCTATTCCGTATACTTCCTCCAAAGGTACATCCAAAGCGTCGGCTATTCTTACCTGAACTTCATAAGGAAGATAACCATAAATGTCCTGAGCAATCTGCATTGCCTTCATCAAAGGGCCGTCAACGCCTTTCAATTCTTCCAAAGCCCGCCTGAGCTGCTCTCTTTGCTCGGCTGTTTCGATAAATTCGTTACTCATTTTCTTCTCCTTGATTTATTTTATCTCAAAGCATCGATAAGGCAAGTAACATTGACCTCATCAAGCTCCAAAACAGCATCGTTATTTTCGCCGATATCCGCCAAATTGTGCGCATCGGAATCTCTTACTATATTATAACCTCTTAATTTATACTCGTCAACTAACTTTTCGGGTGCCAAAGGTGAAATTTCTACGGTTGAAAAGCCCATAAAGCTGTCAATATTTCCCAAAATCTCCAAAATTCCGTTGGAAGGTCTGTCAATGTGCGCAGGAAACGCTATTCCGTTATATTTTTTGGCTACATTTACCGCATCATAAACACCTATCTCGGTATTTACAACAAGCAAATCGGAATACTCGCCCGTTATTTCGTCGTGTTCGTCAACTATGAGTTGCCTGCCGTAAATATCGGTTCTGTTTGCTATCTTAAATCTACACTCCTCGACGAACTTCCCCGCCGCCTCGGCATCCTCTACCGTCGGAAACAATAAAACTATATGAACATTTTCCTGTGTCTCGAGTTCCATGCCGGGAATTACTACGGGACCGTCGCAAAGTTCCGACGCCTTTACCGCCGCTCTGACGTTTCCCGTGGAATTGTGATCCGTTATGGCAATAATATCCAACTCCGCAAGTTTTGCCATAAGGACAATGTTTGCCGGAGTCATATCGTCATCTCCGCACGGCGATAAACATGTATGAATATGTAAATCATACCTGCATTTCATTTGAGATTCCTACACACCTCGTATGCCGAAAGTTTAGTCGATACAAGACCTATATTCTCTGTCTTGCATCTTTCGATAAGGTCCTCGGCTGGATGGACATCTTCGCACAATACTATCATTGCCACATCGGCAAGCACGCCGACTCCTGCGACGTTTATATTATTCATGACCGTTATCCAGGCGCACCCCGAAGGCGCTTTGCCCATAACTCTGCTCAAAAAGTCACCCACATAAAAGGCATCTATATTATCCTTGGCGCAGGGCGCATATAACGTGGCATCGATACTTTCCACCAAAGCTTTTGTCGTCATAATTTGTCAATCACCTTTTATAAAATCGCATTTTCTTTTAAAACCTTTCACCACATCTTCGGCGAATGCTCTGCACGAAGGCGCGCCGCAATTTCCGCAGTCCTTCTTGGGAAGCCGAGAATAAATCTCGTGCATCTTCATCGAAAGTTCCAACGCTTCCTCTCTGTCATCCGATAACGCATAAACGTTTTTAACCTTATAAGGCTCGTGCATAAACGCCGAAAAAGAACTGAAATGATATGTCTTTTTCCTACGAGGGATCTCGCTTTTCAACTGCCTTAATCGCGTTCTTGCAAGAAAACGATTTTCCATATTCGCCGCTCCGCCCGTACAACCCGTGGTGCAAGCGTACAATTCTATGAAATCCACGTTGGAAAGAAAAGAACCTCGCTCCAACTCGTTCAAAATACTCAGGCAATTTTCTATTCCACTTGCCGTCAACATATTGTCCGAGAAGAGTTTCAACGCTTCGCCCGTGTTGCTTCCGCTTATGATTCCCGCCCAATTCGCCTTGGATAATCGCTCTTTGTCGGAGTCATCGATCTTTTTCATTTCCGCCAAAAGAGAAAAATAAATATCTTTGAAAGCAATCACTTTATCGATAATATCGGCAGCGTTGCGCTTCATTTCGATAACATTTGCCTCGCATTGAGTAATAAGAAAAACTCCTATGTCCCCGCGACGAAGATCCAAAGTCTTTTTTGCTTTTTCAATCGCCAATTTGGCAACAACCTCTTCGGGTTGATAAAGCGGCGAGATATTGTCTACAAGCGTCTCGTACTTCATCATGATAAGGTTTCGGATCGCAGGACAGGCCGAACTGATTATGGGCTTTTTCAGCTTATCTATCAAATGAGAATAAGCGTCGCTCAAAATTTCGGCTCCTATCGACACCTCGCATATTTCGTCAAATCCCAAGTGTTTTATCGCAGTCAACAAAATATCTATATCTCGTAAATTATTGAACTGCCCGAAAATCGAGGGACTTACCAACGCTATGTTATAGTTATACTTACCAATATCCTTAACATCATCATAATATTCGATTTTTGCCCCGTTGGGACAAACTCTTACACATTCTCCGCATCCTACGCAGCGTTCACTCAAGATATACGCATGACCGTCTTTAATTCGGATTGCCTCTGTAGGACAACGCTTCATACAACGATCGCATCCGGTACATTTTTCGTTGGCGGATTCTACGAATTTCTTATTTTCCACATTGTCCTCCTTACTACATTAAACAGATAATTTGTTTTTATCTTACCTTAAAACCGAGATAAACCGTAGTACCTACGCCTATTTCGGTATCTATCTCCATTTCATCGGCATATTTTTTCATATTGGGCAAGCCCATCCCCGCGCCGAATCCCAACTCGCGTATATCATCGGTCGCCGTGGAAAAACCTTCTTGCATGGCTTGCTCTATATCGGCTATACCTTTTCCGTGATCACGAAGATAAATTTTGACCCCGTCGGAAAAAATCTCAACGTCGGCAACTCCGCCCTCCGCATGAATTACCATATTGATTTCTCCTTCGTACATCGCAATTGCCACTCGTCGTATAAGATCGGATGGCATTCCCAATTCCTTAAGCGTCCTCTTTACCGCCTCGGATGCGTGACCGCATGAAATAAAATCGTTTCCGTCTACTATGTAACTTTGCTTGATACTTGTCATTGCTTTGCGTCCAACCCATGAGTATATAGGATTCCGCAAGCCTGATACATTTGCTTCTTTGTTTCGAGAATGACGATCCCTTTGCTTTGCGCCAAGGATTTTACCATATCGTCGGGGCGTTTCCCTCTTACAAAAGCCACACACGTTATGTCCATCATTTCGGCAGTTCTTATGACCTGTGGATTGCATAAACCCGTAAGCAACAATCCCTGATCGCTGACATAAGCCAATACATCGCTCATCATATCGGAGCCGCATGCCGAATGTATTTCGATTGTCGGAACAAGTTCTTTATTCGTTACTACTTCGGCTTCAAGCAAATCGACTATTTCCTGAAGTTTCATATTCATTCCCTCTGTTTTATTTATCGGATTTTATATACAGATCCGACTGTATTTATTTTATCATAAATCCTTTTGAATTTCAAGCATTTATTCACTTTTTTATAAAAAATTTTAGATTGTGAAATTTACAATTTCTGAAAAATTACCGACGAGTCAAGATAGAGACGGCAAAGACGGCAAAGAGTCAATTTGATTTTATTGGTAACGGTAAAATTTTCCGCGGGGAAATCCGTTTCGAGCATCGCAAGAATATTGCTCAAAAAGTCGTTCATACATTCGAGAGCCTCGGAAGCGGGAAAGGCGTTTCGCAAATCCGAGGTTTTATTTATCAGCGGAGTAAGAAAATCCCGTTTTAAGGCGGATATTGCGCTTAAAACCGCGGCTTGAGACAATTCTCCTTTGCCGTAAGAGAAGTCGAGACTCTGTAATTTATCGAACAGAGTCAAGCGTATCTCTTTATAGATTCCGTAAAGTTCGCGGGCAAGTTCTTTCTCGGTGAATTTCATAAAATTCACCGCGGGAATTTTCAACTCGTAAATCTCGGCTTGAGGATATTCGACTATATAACGATTACAGACTGTAATTGCGTCGTCTTTATCGGAATATACGCTTACCATTATCCTGAAATCGCCGTCATTTATGATATACCCCGCTCCGCCTTTTTTTGCAAAATCCGAAGCGAGGCTCATTGCCGTCGCTCCGTCGTCAACCGATTTGAGTTGAAGATAATAAAAAATTTGAGAAGAAAATCGGAACCGTGTAAAATTACGGTAAACAAAAGTCGCCGTTATCGCCGACAACAATAAAATTATCGCTATTGAAAACATTACAATGCGACGAATATTCAGTACATAAACTCTTCTGCGGCGATATTTTTTTATTTTTCCGCTTTCTTCGCCCCGATACTCTTCTCTTTTGCCTCCTATTATATAAGGGGTTGAACTATGCATAATAAAATTATATTATATTCTTTTTGCTTTATGCCCTGAATAATATTGAATTTGGTAAAAATTTTTACTCAAAAGGTATTGATTTTTCTGAGCAAATGCAATATAATATTTATGTAGAGTTCCTGCGGTGTACGTGAGTTGTCTTATTCATAACCACAAAACATAAACGGGATTGTTTGTATTGCATACCAATGTCAGGCCTTAAATCATATTATTTTATCGGAAATTTTTTCATCCGATAAACGAAGGAAAACAGCGGATGCGATCAACTTGCCCACCTGCCTTAGGCGGGTTTTGAATCGGCTATCTACACGGCACAGGCGGGACCTAACATTTTAATCAAAAACGGGGCTGTCGCAAAATATCTGCGACAGCCCTTTTTTCTGTGTTCCGTATCGGTTTTTCTTATGCTTTTACCGTTAAATTATTCTTCATCCTTTATCGGTAAAAATTTGAAGTAAACTATCGTTCCGTCTTCATTTGTCAATGCCGTATATCCGCTTCCTTCATAATCGGCTTCGAGTTTGAAGTTGGTATTATCTCCCAACTCGACTTTTTCTATGGGACATTCATCAAAAGGAGAAGTATCGCCATCCATAATCAAGTCGATAAGCGAGGAAAGATCGATTTGTTTTATTCCCGAACCGACGAATGCGCTGCTGCCTATTCTCGTTACCGTGGAAAGATCCAAAGTCTCGAGCGAAACGCAACCGCTGAAAGCATATCCGCCTATTTGAGAAAACTCTCGAGGCAGCAATACGCTTGAAAGTTTGATACAGCCGTCAAATACATAAGATGCGGTAAATTCGTTAACATCGTCAACTGTACCTTCATAATGCATTCCTTCGGAAAATTTCGTAACTTGAGTCAAAGACAAATCTATTTCTTCAAGTTCGACACAATTTTGGAAAACATTATGTCCCACATGTTCGAGGGTAGAGGCAAAGGTAACATCATGTAAACTTGCGCATCCCATAAATGTACCGTCTCCGAGAGAAATCATCACTCCGTTATCGAGATTTGCGGTTACAAGTTGGATACATTCTTCGAACATATTTCCTTCCAAAATTGTGATTGCGCTACCCGACATATCCACGCTTACAAGGTTTTCGCATCTTGCAAAAACAGCGTACGAATCCGTGAAATTGATATTGGCGTTATCAAATTTCAAAGTTGTGAAACCTGTATTTGCAAAACATTCCCCTGCGCTTATATACTCTATGTATTCGAAGTTAAATTCCGTCAATGAAACACAATCGGCAAACATATAACTACCGTAAATACCCGTGCAAGTCTCGGGGAATAACACGCTTATAAGCGACTCGCAACCATAGAAAATCCGGGAACCATACAAATCTTCCAAAGCGGTTTTGGACAAGTCGATTCGTTGGAGACAAGTACAATAAGTGAATGCTTCCCAACCCAATGTCGTAAAGGTTGCGGTTTCGGGGAAAGTTATATCGACAAGCTGAGAACAGTATGCGAACCCATAATCGCCGATTCCCTCAAGAACAATACAGCCTGAAAGATCTACGCTCTCGATCAATTCGCAACTTTCGAACACTTCTTCGTCTATATAGGTAAGATCTACCAATTCGGAAAGATCTACTTTATTGGGCATTGTATCGAACTCTCCCTTGGTGTTTACGGCAACAAGAGAATAACAGTTCATAAAGACACAGTAATTTATATAAGTAACTGTGGTAGGCAATAAAACTTTTTCAAGATTATAGCAATCTGCGAACATAGAAGCGGGAAGCTCCTCGACTCCCGTAGAACGCAAATCCACATTGACAAGCCCGCTTTCCGCAAAGACCTCTTCGCCGAATTCGATATGCTTGGGAGTTTGACCGAAGTTTACATTGGCAAGAGACTCACAGCCGCTGAAGGCGCTTTCTCCTATGTAGTTCAGATTGTTTGCATTTTCGAAACTTATGGAACGCAATGCCGCGCAATTATTGAAAGCAAAATCCTCTATTCTCGCCAACGCGCTACCGGGCTCCAAAATCACCGTTTCGAGAGAAGTACAATTGATAAACGCATTCTCCTCTATGGTAATTACGTTTTTGGGAATACGAATGGATGTGATTTCCGTCATATCGGCAAAAGCGCCTTTTTTGATGATTTGAGTGTTTTCGGGAATTGTGACGGAGTCTTTTGCCTTATCCAAAACCAAAATAATTGTTTTGGTAGTTTTGTCGTAAATTATGGAATCGGCAATTTCCAAAGTAGGATGATCATCTTTTATGACTATTGTCAGATCGCAATCCGAAAAGGCATCCAATGCAATTTCACGGACGGAACTCGAAAGCGTAACGGTAATATCCTCGCAACCCGAGAAAAGAGTTTCTGCGATGGTAATTTCGCTCTTGGATTCGGGGAAAACAAATTCCTTTAATCCCGTTCCCGCAAAAGCGGATATTCCTATTTTCGCAAGAGAGCTTTCGGGCTCGAAGGTTATAGAAGTAAGTTGCTTTGCATTCTGGAAAGCAAAGTTTCCGATAGAAGTCACTCCCGAAGGAACGACAAAACTCTGTAAAGCAGTCTTGTTAAATGTGCTTATTCCTATACTTGTCAATAATTTTTTGTCTTTCCAATTGAAATTGACCTCAACCAACGACGAGTCGCCGTAGAATACATAATTTGCCAATGTCGTCAATTGACTGTCTGCGCCGAAGTCAACGCTCGTAAGCGAAGTACAATTTCTGAAACAGTTCGCTCCCAAAGTAGTTATCGACGAAGGAATAGTAATATGCTCGATGGCGGTTGCGCTGAACGCATAATCGCCGATCGTCGTGAGCGAGATATTGTCCTGGAAAGTAATATTGCTCAACTTTTCGTCATCGGCAAAAGCGTAACTACCCAATTTGGATATATTAGAGGGTATTTTTACTTCTTGTAAAAGCTCCAAGGAAGATAACGCATAATCGCCTATATCCAATTTATAACTCGTCTGACGATCGTATGATTCGAAATTCACGGTAGCGAGAGTGCTTATACCGTAAAAGGCGTAGGATCCCAATTTGACAAGACGTTCGGGTAAAGTAACTTCCGTTAATTCCATTCCGTTAAATGCGCCTTTTCCCGTTTTACCTATCTTGCTTCCGTCGGCTATCGAAAGTCCCTCGGTTCCTCCCTCTTCGAAAGTTATCGATTTGATATATGAACCCACTGCAAAGTCTTTATTGATAAGCGTCACGGTGTTGGGAATTTGAAGCGATGTAACGGGCAAATAATTTAATCCGTTGGTGGGTAATTGCAAAAGTCCGTGAGGTAATTTGAACTCGTCCATTTGTGCTTTTTTTGCCGTACTCGATGTGAAATAAACGGAATACGCATTCAACACAAGATTGCCCGAATCTTTGAGTTCCTCCCCCGTTGCGGAAACATCTTCGGTAGGCTTAAGATCTTCGAAAATAATTTTTGTGACGTTTATAATGTCTTTGAAGGCATAGCCCGCCACAAAACGCACCGAAGAAGGCACGGTAACGCTTCCCGTCTTGTTGGGAGAACAATACAACAACTTATCGGGAACATTTTCGGTACCGTTACCGTTCTTTACTTTTCTTGTCGAATAAAGCACGGTTTTCGTTTCGTCAACGGTATAGTATTCGTTTTGCGGATCTACGTCGATCTCGGCAAGAGCCGTACAACCGTAGAAAATTCTGAATGAAGAGTTTCCATACAGCGCCATATTGCTTACGCTTGCGGGAATTTTGATTTTAGTAAGAGAAGTACAATTATAGAACGCTCTGTCGGCTATATCAACCAAATCATCGGGCAATTTTATATCGGCAAGATTGGAACATCCGTAAAAGGCGTCTGCTCCTATAGATATTTTTTCTCTTGTTGTCGCAGGCTTGAATTCTACCGATAAAAGTCCCGTACAACCGCTGAAAGCCTCTTTGTCTATCGACGAGACGGAGCCTGCGATAGTAACTCCGCTGAGCTGCTTTCTGTTCTTGAACATTCCCGACTTGATTGCGGGAACTCCTTCGGGTATGTCATAAGCTCCTTCCCATACGGTAGGGAAAAATACGAGATCGGTCATGGCGCTGTTATAAATTACATTGCCGTTTTTCGAAGAAGAATCCACATAATAATTCTTGTTCGTCGCAGGTATCGAAACAGTTGTCAAAGAATCGCCGAAAACATCGGTAATATTAAAGAAAGGAACTTGTTCTTCTAAAGTTACGGTATACACCGTAGAAGTTGCTATGAGCGATCTCATTGATCTGAAAGCGCCCGAAGCAAATTCAACGCTTTGTCGGGTATTGTTTTCGGCTCCCTTTGTTGTAATGGTTACATTGCGGAGTCGAATGTTTGCGCCGAACGCGCCCGTTCCCAACTTCACAAGATTTGCGGGCAAAACAATCGAATTTATCAAATTGTTATTGAGATAGAAGGCATAGTCTCCTATGGAAAGATCTCTGTCGTCCTCTTTTCCCATAAACACGATATTTCCGAGTCTCTTGCAATCTTCAAACGCGCTCTCTTCTATCGTTTCAACTTGCGGAGTAACGGTGATTTTCGTGAGATATTTATGCCCTTTGAAAGCGGCTTTTCCAATCGTTCTTACTTTAACATCGATACTGAATTCTTTGCTTTCGTCTGGCTCGTTGCCTATTCCCAAAGGATAATAGACGAGAGTCGTTCCCTCTTTGTTATATAAGATTCCGTCTTTCGCGGAAAAATAAGCGTTGTCGGAGTCAACCTCTATGGTGTCAAGGTTGATCATGGTTGTCAAAAACTCAATATCTATCGACTCCATTCTGGTCGGGAAAATTATCTTTTCGATATTGGCACAGTCAAAGAAAGCGTTGGGCTTTATATCGAAACCGAAGTCCCCTTCCTCTCCGTTCTGAGAGAAATCAACTACTTTCAAGGAAAAAATCCTTCTGAATGCGTTGGTTTCGATCAAACCGACACTCGCGGGTATATGCACCTTTTCGAACTTATGATCGATGTTATAGCCCTTCGAGAAGAACGCTCCGCCTTTTATGACTTTTGTACCTTCGGGAATATCATAAGAGGTGTCGGTAAACATACGACCGAAAGGATAATAAACCAAAGTCGTGGGATTTCCATCGGAATCGTTTTGGAAAAGCACGCCCTCGATACTGCTGTATTTTGCGTCTCCTTTATAATCATCTGCCTCGTATACATTGATGTCTCTCAGTTGTCGCAAATTCGAAAAAGAAGCGGCGCTGTCACCTAAGTTGATCGTCTCTATCGTATTGGGAATGTCGATTTTCTCGAGATTTGTTCCTCCCGTAAAATCCGATATAGCCGTAACATATTTTCCATCATACATATAAGGAATCTTGATTTGGGTCACAAGTTTTATATTGGTCTTTTCTTGTAATACTCTCCAGGTTTCGTCGCTCTCTTGCTCGAACACAAAGACCTGTACCCAATTTGCGCGGAAAACCTGCGCGTCGGCATAAAGGAAGGGAATCAATGCCTTTCCTTGATCGTTTGTCATCTTGGTTCCGTCTTGATTGTACCAGCCCTCGAAAGAGTATTCGGGACGATTGGATTCGGGTCTCGGCAAAATATAACTGTCATCTCCGAACAATACTTCCGTGCCGGGACAATATGTATCGCTGCCATTATTCAAATCGAAAGTTATATTATAACTGTTTGCTTGCCAATGCGCGGTAACTGTTATATCGCCTCCTGCAAATACCGTATCTTCATACGGTGTGTTATCGGCTGAGTACCAACCCGAAAATGAGTGTCCGGGATATTTTAATTCATCGGCATCGACCTCTTTTTCAAGATCTATAGGATCTCCCGCCATCTTGAAAAGAGAAGGGATTTGTTGTTCTGCCTCAAATCCGCGGTCGAATTTTATCTCGTAAGCGTCAACGTCGGTACTTGCCGAGGACGCGTTAAAGTTATCCTTTATTATCCTTACCGTTATATGGTTGCGCTTTGCAACGAGTTTTATAGGTGTGCTGTTGGTCTTGGTCTTTACGATTATTTCTTCCTCGTCGTTGATCTTTATTCCGAACTCGCGAACACCGAACACAGCGTCCCAACTAAGAATACCTTCGTTGTAATAAACATTACCCATTTTGCCCGCTACAACCGTTATCTCCTCGGACTCGGGAGAATCATATATAGGATTGGATGAGGTCGCTCTTATCGTTATTTTAAGGCTGTCTGCGTCTTTGAGATATTCCTCTTTCAATTGGAAGGAATGTCCGACTGCGGTGTGTTCAACTCCGTTTATCGTGAGTTTATATCCCATCGCGCCTTTTACCTCTTTCCAGGTAATAAGGTCATTCTCTCCGAACTCGATTTCCCTTACTTTCGACAACTTCAATTTGTCATAATTGTAAGTAGCAGTTTTGGGGCTGTTCCAACCGCGCTTTTTGGGCGTGACTTCTACTACGACTTTTCCTTTGTCGAGTTCTATCATGTTGTATAAGGCTTCATCTTTCTCGTTGTTGAAAACTTCGACGCCGTCTAAGGTAACCTTTACAGTATATTTTGCGCCTTCTATTTTGTTCCAACTCAATTCCTGAGTCGTATTGTCTACATTAAAGCCCGTAACCTTATCCAATACTCTGTTGAGTGTGTATTCGCTTACGCTCTCCTTTTTGTTGTTTCCCGTCGCTCTTATCGTGAATACATATCCGTCTTCGGGAATGTCGTATGTATGGAAATCCACGCCGAC
>CANPVN010000031.1 GCA_947581755.1 uncultured Clostridia bacterium
CTTCTTCATAAAAAATCTCCTTAAGCAAATATTTTTATGTATTTTTTTGGGTTCCGAAAAGTACATCAAATAATATAATTGATGAACTATTTGTAAGGAAAAAACAGATCAAAAAAGGATATGACAGCATTTTTTCGGGTAAAAATTGTCGATTTTATGTCTAATCATATTAAAATGCTTGCATTTTGTCTTTTTAAGTAGTAAACTATACAGGAAAAAGTTCATCAAATATATTAATTGATGAACTTTTTTCATAAGAGGAAAAAACAAAAAGGATTCAAAAAATCTCCTTCTTACTAAATAAAAAAACGGCGCCGACTTATAAAAATCGACGTCATATCTTAGAAAAAATGTTTTTCGGAGCATTTGCAATAAAGGGGCTGTTACATTAACGCGACAGCCCCTTTATTGTGAAATCGGTATCAAATTTTTTATTTGATTTCGGTTACGGTATAATCCTGAGCCTCTACTGCCGCTTTTAAAGTATCGTTGCTTACTTCTTTTTTTAAAGCGACGACAGCGGTTCCTTTTTCATGACTGACTGTTGCGCTTTCGACGCCATCAAGGGCTTCAAGGGCTTTCTTGACTCGCGCTTCGCAATGTCCGCACATCATTCCTTTGATTTTCAATGTTTTTTCCATGGTTTTGATCTCCTTTATATTTAATTTTTTTGTTTTGGCTGTTTTTGTTTTTCTAACTTTGTGAATATTGAACAAATTCAATCTAAGAGCATTTGTTACCACAAAGAAACTTGATAGACCCATTGCCGCCGCTCCATACATGGGATTTAATTGCCAGGATAAAAGAGGTATAAACATTCCCGTGGCAAGCGGTATTCCTATTGTATTATAAATAAATGCCCAGAAAAGATTTTCATGAATATTCCTTAAAGTTGCTTTACTTAATCTTATTGCCGCAGGTACATCTGCGAGAGTGTTTTTCATGAGAACGATGTCGGCGGCGTCTATCGCAACATCGGTTCCCGCTCCCACGGCAATTCCTATATCTGCGCTCGTAAGCGCGGGAGCATCGTTTATGCCGTCTCCCACCATTATTACTTTTCCTTTTTGTTTGAGTTCTTTTATGACGTTTTCTTTGCCTTCGGGAAGAACTCCCGCTATAACTTCGTCAACTCCGATTTTCTCGCCTATTGCTTTTGCCGTTCTTGCATTATCACCTGTCAGCATAACAACTTTCAAGCCCATATCTTGAAGTTCTTTTATCGCTTTTGGACTGTCGCCTTTTATGATATCCGCAACGGCGATAATACCGAGTAATTGTTCCTTTGTTGCAAAGAACAAAGGCGTTTTTCCCTCTTCGGACAGTTTTTCGGAGATAGAGACAAACTCCGGATCGATTTTGATATTTTTGCCGACAAAATCGAGATTTCCACCGAAAAACATTTGTTTGTCAATGGCCCCTCGGAGTCCGTTGCCGGGGATAGCAGAAAAATCATTTACTTGATAACAAGATAAATTAAGTTCTTCGGCTTTTAAACAGACCGCTTTTCCCAAAGGATGTTCACTCAACTTTTCCAATGAATAGGCGCATGTCAAGAGTTCCTTTTCCGTTATGCCCTGTGCGGGAATAATATTTGTAACGGCGGGTTTTCCTTCCGTTATTGTTCCCGTCTTATCCATTACCACTATTTGCGCCTTGCCTGTAATTTCCAGCGATGTTGCGGTTTTAAACAAGATACCGTTTTTTGCGCCGATACCGTTTCCTACCATTATGGCAACAGGCGTTGCAAGTCCCAGTGCGCATGGACAACTTATGACAAGCACGGATATGGCTCGCGCAAGCGAAAAACCGAACGAGGAACCCGCTATCAACCAAGCGATAAATGTCACTATTGCTATTGCAATCACAACGGGGACAAAAATCCCCGAAACTTTATCTGCGATTTTGGCTATCGGCGCTTTTGAAGCAGAGGCATCGCTTACCATTTTAATTATTTGCGAAAGCGTGGTATCTTCGCCTACTCTTGTGGCTTCACAGCGAATAAAACCCGACTGATTGAGAGTGCCTGCCGAAACATCGCTGCCTACGGCTTTGTCTATGGGAATACTTTCTCCCGTCAATGTGGATTCATCTATCGCGCTGTTTCCTTCCGTTACTATACCGTCTACGGGAACATGTTCTCCGGGACGCACGATGAATATATCTCCCTGTCTTACTTGTTCTATAGGTAAAACAACCTCTTTGCCGTCTCGGATTATGGTTGCGTTTTTCGGCGCGAGTTTCATCAGACTTTTCAAGGCGTTTGTGGTTTTTCCTTTTGAAAAGGCCTCCAATGTTTTACCGAAAGTTATAAGAGTCAGAATTGTTGCGGCGGACTCAAAGTAAAATTCATTCATATATTGCATTACCGCATCCGCATTTCCTTGCGCTTGCGCTGCAGTCATAGCAAATAACATAACAGTACTGTACGAGAATGCTGCGGTTGAACCTAAGGCAATCAACGTGTCCATATTCGGCGCTCTTTTTATCAACGCTTTGAATCCGCTTACGAAAAATTTTTGATTTATGACCATAATTATGACAGTCAAAATAAGTTGCAATAACCCCATTGCCACATGATTGTTTTTGAAAAAATTCGGGACGGGAAAATGCCACATCATATGTCCCATAGAAAAATACATTAAGATAAGCCAAAAAACAAGAGAAACAATCAATCTCTTCAAAAGTTTGGGAGTCTCCGTGTCTTTCATGGGTTCGTCACGGGTATCGGCTGCGGACTTGGAACTCGCGACAGAAGTCTTGAGCGTTGCGGAATAGCCTGCTTTTTCCACAGACGCTATTATATCCGTAACGGAAGCGGTCCCTTCGACGCTCATGGAATTTGTCAATAAATTTACGGAACACGATGTTACGCCGGGTACTTTGGACACCGCTTTTTCGACTCGAGCACTGCATGCGGCGCAACTCATTCCGCTTACGATGTATTGTTCCATAAAAAATACCCTCTTTTATCTATTTCATTAATTTATATAATAATGAGACAAGTTCGTCTATAACGTCGTCTTTGCCCTCTCTTATATCTCGGGCAACACAACCCCGAATGTGACTGCCTATCAAGTCTTTGCTGAATGAATTAATTGCAGCGCTTGCCGCCGAACATTGCATCAGAATATCCGTACAGTAAGCATTGTTTTCTATCATGCCCTTAATGCCGCGTATTTGTCCTTCGACTCTGTTCAAACGATTGATCAAGTTTTTACGCTCTTGCTCACTGCGATTTGTGCTTTTTGCGCAACAATTATATTTTATTTCATTTTCGTTTTTCGATTCGTTTTCAGACATTATCAAATACCCCCTATCGGTATTATTATATACCTCATGGGGGTATTGTGTCAAGAGAATTGAAAAACTATTTGAATTTTTTTATTATGGGAATTTTGCTCTTTCGTTTTTTGTTTATTAATTTATTGACAAGCAACATTGCCATGAGCAAGAAGATAAAGATACATATCCAAACAGGGATTCCCCAGCCAGAAAAAGGTATAATGTCTCCCGAGCCGAAATAGCAAGTAACCGCCACAACAATTGTACGAGTTATTATCATGGAGATCAAGAAAAATTTGTATGTCATAGAGGTTACTCCCGCCACTATGCAAATAAGGTCGTCGGGAAAAAAGGGAAATAGCATCATTAATACAAAAATACCCTTGCCTTTATCCGAAAGTAACTTGGCGTATTTTTCTGCTTTTTCTTTTCCGAACATCCAATAAGCGATTTTTCTTCCGAATGTTTTGCCGAGCCAAAACAATATAAAAGAGCCCAAAATCGTTCCCAAGGAAGACACAATAAATGCGACGTGCGGACCGTAGATCATAACGCCTATTACCATTGTAACGGCGGAAGGAATAGGCAATATTATAACTTGCAGTAAAGTAAGAAGGAAGAATACGATTATGCCCCACTCTTGAGAATCGATTATAAACCTTTTTAATTCCTCTACGTCCTTGAATTTATACAACCAGCCTGTTTGATCTAAAATTATATATGAAATCATTATTATGGTTAACAAGATCAGACTAAAGAGCAGAATTCTGTAGACAACGGGCTGTTTCACCGAGAAAACGGGAATAAGAATGCCGAGTAATATAAATACTATGGTACAAATTATCAAGACGGCTATATGAAGGTTTCTCAAAAAAAGCCATGATAAAATCACCATTGCCAAGCAGTCAATTACTGAAAAAATATTTGCTATTTTCTTTTTTGAAATCTTCATTATAATAAGTGTATGTTTTTTTCTTATATTATATTATTGCGCAGTCGATAATTTAGTAATTTCCGCTCTTGCCATTTCGTCGCATTTGTTATTATATTCGTTGGTGCTATGCCCTTTTACTTTTACGAAAGTGACTTTATGTTCTTTCATAACGGTAAGTAAATGATTCCAAAGATCTTGATTTTTGACTTCTTTTTTGGCTGCGTTGACCCATCCGTTTTTGAGCCAATTATCTATCCAGCCTTGATTAAAGGCGTCTACGGCATAAGCGGAGTCGCTATATATGGTTACATTGCATGCTTCTTTCAATTGCAAAATGCCTTGAATTATGGAATATAATTCCATTCTATTGTTGGTAGTATCCGGGAAACCGCCGGAAATACTTTTGGATTTACCGTTATAAATCAATATTGCTGCCCAGCCGCCAATCCCCGGATTTCCGCTGCACGCTCCGTCGGTATAAATATCAACATTTTTCATATAAAGGCCTCTTAATTAATTGACTAAAAAGAAAAATTAGGTTATAATAGTTGTTGTCTCTTAGGGGAGTGGCTCAATGGTAGAGCAACGGTCTCCAAAACCGTCGGTTGCGTGTTCGACTCGCGTCTCCCCTGCCATAAAAGCGTCGTTAAACAAACGACGCTTTTATTATAGAGCATAATTATTATTAAATCAAATGATTTTCATAAAAATTAATTAAATTTAATTTTCAAAATATTAGAATGTCAATTGATTTTATGATTATAATATATTGTCAAACTTTGCTCTCAGATATTCTTTCCATTCGGAAATCAATTCATTTGAAGACTTTTCGAATACATAGTCAAAAGATGAAGACATATAATATAATTTAATGGTCTTTTCGATTCCGTAATTGTCTATAAGAAAAATCAAGAAGCTCATTGTATTGTTACTTGGTTGTTCCATAGCGCTGTAAGCGAATGGCGATATATCGGGATTCAAATAGGAAACCAAATCTATAAAATCCTTTCTGTTATATACCAAGTTGTTATCTTTCATATACTTTAAATACGCATCTGCCGACGGTTTTTGTTCTATATTTACCGAGTCCATAACAGAATAATATTTGTAAAAATTATATTCCAAAATCCGATTGACACTGTATTTATACCCCACAAAAGAATCATAATATTCCGCCAAAGCCTCTACGACCCAATTTTTTGCGACTCCGAATTTCTTAACCTGAATCGCATGAACATATTCGTGAACGGCGGCATAAGGAGTTATTGCGACAAAATTTCCACTGTCGTTAGTCAGTCCCAAAACGGAATATGTCGTACAAAAGGAATCGTTTTGATTTATGATCGCTTGAACTTTATCGCTTCCTTCATAGCCGAAATCCCTGCGAATTATTTCATACATTCGTTCCGTTTCCCAAAAGAAATTCTTTATAAACCGATAATCGAACTCGGAATAAATACCTCTGTCGTTAAAATATCTATCCCGATAATCTTTTACAATACAATAATCGCATGATACAGTGCGTATTCTTAATGGATACTCCTCGATATACTGCGAATATCTTATTACCCGAGTCGAAGGAATCACAAAATATTTTCCGTCGAGTGTCGATAAAAATTCGTTCATATAGACTGCAAATATATGCTCGAATCCGAAATTCAAATTTGCGCTCGATTTTATTAAGTTGTCAATAAACGCTTCCCCGAACTTGTTTTCGAGATAGCAGACGAATTTCACGGCAATCGTCTTTACTCTATCGGGATATTTGCAATATTTTTCTTTGAAGCAAGGATAATTCAAATCCAACAAATCTGCATTATCGGAGTTTGAAATAAACTCTTTTATTTTTTTGTCACCTACTGTTTTTATCTTGCCCCAGCCCAATTTTTCATGTATCAAAGATGCTTTTCCGTATAACAAACCGTAATTTGCATAAGGTGAAATTGCCCCTTGTAAAACCGCTATAATAATATCGAGTTTATCCGACGAGGGTGAAATACACACAAAATTTGTTCCATCCTTTTCTATTGCAAATCCCGCTCCTGCGTTGTCATATATATAAAAATCGATCTTTTCGGTAGGCTTAATTAAATCCAAAATGTTTTCTATGTTTGTAACCGTTTTATTAAGCCTTTTTTCGGAAATATCTTTATCAGCAATATAAATTGCATTTTCGTTTTCGGCAGAAACGGCATTAAAAGATTCTCCTTGTCCTAATGTATAAGGGTCATAAGAAAAAGATATATTTCCGTTCTCTTGCCAATTAAAAGACGGGATATTTTGACAAGCCGAAAAAACGCACGAAAAAGCAAGAACAATAAACAAAGATATAAATATATAAACTTTTTTATAATTCTTTTCAAGCATATTTCCAACCCTCTCAATATAAAATTTTTCGGGATTGTATAAAAAACACACTCCATATTTTATAATATCATATAATATTTATATTGTCAATAATTTCCAAATATAATAAAAACAAGTCCTCGATAATTAAGATCGGCGGGCTTGTTTTTTAAAATAATTTTGTTATCCAATCACATAAAGCAATATTACTCTATGATATGAAATAATTTGATTCAACAAATAAATATCCACGCGCATAGCTCGTGGATATTTATTTGTAGAACATCTTTTTTGTCTACAATATATGTCTTTAGTGGACGAAAAGACTGCTTTGTGAATAAAAAATTATTCGATTTCGAGATGTTTGGTTTTCGGCAAAATTTCTTGCTTTTTTGGCATAGTTAATTGCAAAACACCGTTTTCATATTTTGCTTTGATCTTATCGGAATCAATAGTCGAAATATCAAATTGACGACTGTATTTCCCGTAAGAACGTTCTATATGTACGTATTTATTTTTCTTGTCATTCTCTTCATGTTCAGAATGACGCTCGGCACTTATAGTAAGGGTATTATCGGACATGTCAAGATGGATATCTTTTTTGTCAAAACCGGGCAAATCGGCCTCCAAAATATATTTATCCCCTTCGTCTTTTATATCAGTCTTAAATTCGGCGATGTCACCGTTATGGAAGAATGAATAAAAGGGATCGTCAAAAAGCTTCCTTTCAAATTCGTCCATTTCACGGAATGGATTGTAGTAAACTGAATTATTATGTTTACGATTAGGTCTTAATTCATACATATTTCTTACCTCCAAAAGATTCTTTTTTTTACTATCCTTAATCGGAGAGTATGTAATCTTTTTTTTACAATCATATTATAATGCCCATCAAGCAAAATTTCAATGGTTCGCAAGTATGAAAATCAATTATTTGGTTGTGCTAATAGCACAATAATAAATATATTAGAGTCGCAGATAATTCTTGCATTTTTTCTGATTCTGCATTATTATATAGTTGCTTATCGTAATATCGGTCTTTATAATTTAGCTTACAGCACAAAATGGAGAATGTATATGAATACGGAAAATTTGTTGAATATCGAGGAAAATTCTTTTACTATAGACGAATTGCTTAAAAGCTACTATGAATATTTCAAGGCGCCCATGGCAGTTATTAATCAAGACTACGAGATCGAGGGGAAATTTTATATGGATGCCGCAGATGAAATATATTTTGATGAAATAAAACGAAGTAGCTTATCAATGGAACTTATAAGATTGACAAATTCGTATTTCAAAGACGGAGAAAAATATAAAATTGTCAATTTATTAGAAAACAAAAGGAGATGTATGTTATCGAAGCTGTCATCTCATAACAATATTTGGGGCTATCTTATAATGTTGGAAAGCAAAAAAAACGATTTTTGCAGTATCAATTTTAGCCTTTTAGAACATTTGTCCAAAAGCATTATCAAAATACTCAGACTTAAGACAGGAGAAGTTTGCTTTTCTCAATTAAATTTTTGGAAGAGTTTGGTAAATCATACTTATTCGAACAGAGAAATTTTCTTATCTAAAGCTATGGAGTACAAAATACCGCTTACTTATAATTATCGTGTATTGCTGCTTTCTTTGGATAAATATAATAGCATAGAAGAAGAGCTTCTTCAAAATACTCTTAAAAGTATTTTGCATAATTTTTTTCTCATTGTAAAAGAAAATCACGTTATAATAATTTTAGATAAAGAGCTGAAACCGGATACAATTACTCTTTTGAATAACTTCTTTGAAAAATATCAAATCTACGCGATTTTAAGCTCGAAAATTATTGACTTGTATGAATTGAATGTCATAATAAAAAATTTGATCAAATTGTTTATTTATCTTATTAAACTTTCGGATGAATACTGTTTGAAATTCGAAGAAGATAACAAACTGCTTGTGCCGTTGTTTAATGCGCCTAATGATGATGTAATACTGAATTATATCAATGAAACAATTTTGGATATTTATCTTTATGATGAAACAAATGCTTCTTCTCTCTTAGAAACCGTCTATCAATACCTACTCAATAATAAAAGTCTTGATAAAACAGGTAAAATATTGTTTGTCCATAAAAATACAGTCATGTATCGTCTTGAAAAAGTAAAAGATCTGTTTTCTATTAATTTCGATAATCCTATGAATAACTTTTCGTATATATACTCGATCGCTATTTTGAAATATTTAATTTCGATTGATTGCCAATCTCTCAAAACAATCAAACAGAGCTTTTTAGACCGTCGTTAAGATTACTTGTACTCTCTTAACCTACGCATTTCATGCAACTGTTAACAGCGCGGCTGCCGTTTATCCGAGACATATAGTGCCAAACGTCACGAGCGGAGCGAACGGAGTATTACGAATAGGTTGCGTAGCAACCGCTGAGTAAGAAAGAGGTCAGCGGATTACTTGCGCCGTTAGGCGCACAAAAATATCTCCCCTCGCCATGCGAAGGGAGATATTTTTGGTGGACGGGGGTGGATTCGAACCACCGAAAGCGGTGCTGGCAGATTTACAGTCTGCTCCCTTTGGCCTCTCGGGAACCCGTCCATAAAAAAAAGACAACGTGGAGCTGGAGATGGGACTTGAACCCGCAACCTGCTGATTACAAGTCAGCTGCTCTACCGATTGAGCTACTCCAGCCCGTTGGTGCCTCGAGGCGGAATCGAACCACCGACACGAGGATTTTCAGTCCTCTGCTCTACCGACTGAGCTATCGAGGCAAAAAAAATGGCGACCTGGAAGGGACTCGAACCCTCGACCTCTAGCGTGACAGGCTAGCGTTCTAACCAGCTGAACTACCAGGCCACATTTCGGAGGAAATGCCTTGGTGGACCTTCAGGGACTTGAACCCCGGACAAGCCGGTTATGAGCCGGCTGCTCTAACCAACTGAGCTAAAGGTCCATATCGCATTTCCACCGCTTTCCCTCGGAAAACTGACTAAAACAGTATACTATATTAAGAAAAGAATGTCAATCAAAAAAGCCAATATTTTAAAAAAATTTTTAATTGAATTTTATTGCTTTATTTCGTTTAATTCGACAAGGAAAGAAGTAAAGCGACAGTCATAAAATGTTATACTCCATAAGGATTGCTCGGGAGGGCTTTGTACGATGAATATAATTTTTAAAAATGTAGGCAATACGACTTACATCGGACTTGCGGGTGAATTGGACGAACATACCGCGATGTATACGAAAAACAAATTGGACGAGATCCTTGAAAAAGCAAATTCTCGCATTGTATTTGATTTTTCGGGATTGGAATTTATGGACAGTACGGGAATCGGAGTTCTGATAGGACGATATAAAAAATTCAGAGACAATAAATTTTCTTTCTTTTTGAGCGGAGCCAATTCGACATTGGATAAAGTACTCACGCTTTCAGGCATTTATACAATAATGCCGAAACTTAATATTTAAGGCGGTAAAAATTTTATGAATAACAAAATGATATTGAAAATCAAAGCGTTAAGTCAAAATGAGAGTTTTTCGCGCAGTACCGTAGCGGCATTTTGCGCCTTTCTTAATCCCACGGTTGATGAAATCGGTGATATCAAAACCGCTTTGAGCGAAGCAGTGACAAATTGTATCGTCCATGGTTATAACCATGGAGACGGCGATATAACGATCGAGGCGGAAATCGACGATGATAATACGATACATATAAGTGTAGCCGATAACGGCGTCGGAATAGCGGATATTGAAAAAGCGATGCAACCTTTTTTCAGTACATCCCCCGATGAACGTTCGGGCATGGGGTTCACGATAATGGAGTCCTTTATGGATAAACTCGAAGTTTCCCCCAATACACCTTCGGGCTTGATTGTCAAAATGACAAAAAGGCTGAATAAAGAAAAAAGCGAGGTATGATTTTTTGCTGGAACAAGAAGTTTTATTGGAACTTATCAAAAAAGCCAAAGAGGACGATGATGAGGCAAAAACTATTCTTGTTGAACAAAATTCGCCTCTTATCAAAAGCGTTGTCAGAAGATATTTGAATCGAGGCGTCGATGCGGAAGATTTATATCAACTCGGATGTATAGGATTTTTAAAGGCTATAAAAAACTTTTCTTCTGAGTTTAATGTCAAATTTTCCACCTATGCGGTTCCCATGATTTCCGGCGAAATAAAACGGTTTTTGCGAGATGACGGTTATATCAAAGTATCGAGAACAACAAAAAGCCTTACCGCAAAAATCAATTATTTTATAAATACTTATAAAAACGAGCATGACGGCATAGGACCCGATATTGATGTCGTTGCCAAGGAATTTAAAATCGAGCCTTCGGAAGTGGTATTTTGCCTTGATTCTTCCAAATTTCCGATTTCCATATACGAAAAGACGGAAGACGATCATAGTCAAGCGCTTATAGATAAACTTGCTTCGGTTGAAAGCATAGAAGACAATCTCGACAAAATCATATTGAAAGATCTGATAAACAGCCTTGACGATCGAGAAAAGAAAATAATTTTGCTGAGATATTTCCGCGATAAGACTCAAAGCGAAGTCGCTAAAGTTATGAATGTTTCGCAAGTGCAAATCTCTCGATTAGAAACTAAGATACTTGCAAAAATTCGCGACGGGTTTTCTGAAAAATAACTCTCTGCAGTGAAAAACAGAGAGTTATTTTTTTATATAATCTTTTTCCTTAAAATATCATAAGGTTTTAGTTTAATATCGGTAAAGATTTTTATCTTTTGTTGAACTTTGTTTGCGTCGATAACGGGATTTCCGTTTTCATCTTCCATTTTTGTCACTGTCAATATTTTATTATGATTCTCATCGGGCGCAATGATTTCCAACTCGTCGCCTACTTTGAATCGGTTTCTCATCTCAACGATCGCGCCATCCGAAACTTCGTTCAGGACAAGAGCCGTGAATTCATAGTCTTGTACGGGACGGGAATATTCATAGTTTTGTTCTCCCCGTTTTCCGAAATAAAAACCCGTTGTATATTCTCTGTTACCTATTTTATTTAACTCTTCTTTTAGCCAATTCGGTAATAAATAGTTGTTTTTGTCTGAGTTATATATATTCATAGCCCTTCGATAGGCATTTACTACGCCGCCTACATAGTATGGGGATTTTACTCTTCCTTCGATTTTGAAACTCGAAATACCTGCGTCTGCAAGGTTGTCTATATATTCTATCATATTGAGATCTTTGCTGTTTAAAATGTAGGAATATTTGTTATCCTCTTCTATAGGCAAATATTCTCCAGGTCTGTTTTTTTCCACGAGAGCATATTCCCATCTGCAACTTTGGGCACATTCTCCCCTGTTGCCGCTTCGTCCCGCAAGAAAGGCGCTCAACAGACATCTGCCCGAATAAGCCATGCACATTGCGCCGTGAACAAATGCTTCGAGCCGAATATTGTCGGGTAAGAAATCGCGTATTTCTTTGATTTCCTCTATAGTAAGTTCTCGCGCCAAAACAATTCGTGAGGCTCCCGCATTTGCCCAAAAGCGCGCCGAGTACTTATTTGTAACATTTGCTTGAGTGCTTATATGAATTTCCGTATCTGTACAAACAGACTTGATTTTTTCGATTATTCCCGGATCGCTTACGATAATTCCGTCTGTCTTTATATCATTCAGGAATTTTAAATAATCATCCAAACCCGAAAAGTCTCGGTTATGAGCCAATATATTTAAGGTAACATAAACTTTTTTATCGCGAGCATGGCAATATTCCATAGCGGTTTTTAATTCGTCATAATCAAAATTGTCGGTAAACGCTCTTAGTCCGAGTTCTTTACCCGCCAAGTATACGGCGTCGCATCCGAAATGAATTGCCGTCTTTAATTTTTCCATATTGCCCGCAGGAGCAAGAAGTTCTATCATCGGTTTTTCCTCTTGATACTCAATGCAACGCCATCACCCACGTCGAGAATGCTTGTCATAAAATCCGTATCGCTGCACAGAGTATCCAAAAATTCTCTTAATTTAATTATTATACTTGCCTTTTTGGGATTTATTTCCGTAGCGCCCGAGACCCAACCGTTGAAGATCACATTATCGCAAAAAAGAATGCCGTCTTGTTTCAACATTTCTTTGAGTTTGGGATAATATTGAATATATTTTGATTTGGGCCCGTCGAGAAAAATAAAGTCGAACTGTCCTTCCATTAACGGGACTATTTCATCGGCGTCTCCGCAATAGACGATAACTCTGTCCCCGAATCCCGATTCTCTGAAAAATTTTTTTGCTAACTCAACGTTTTCTTCCGACTTTTCAATGGTAAATAGTTTGCAGTCGGAATTTGCCAAAAAAATATGTCCCGAATATCCTATTGCCGTACCTATTTCCAAGACTTTTTTGGGAGCGGACAGAACGATCATTTGCCTTAGGAATGCCGCGGTTTCGGGAAGTAAAATAGGTATATAATTCTTATCCGCAAAATCGATTATTCTGTTTATTCGCGGATCCGTCTCCTTCGGAAGTAATGTTCTTATATATTCGTTTGTTTTTCCGGGCGTTTTTATCGGCATATTTTAATTTTCCAAAATCATAGGTAAAATCATTGGGTTACGGCGGATCTTTTTGAAAAGATAGGTTTTGATTTCTTTTCGCAAAGTGTTTTTAACGGCGGTATATTCGCCGCTCATAGATTTCAAATCGAATTCCGAAAGGAGTTTTATTATAAGATCTTTGACGCTTTCCAAAAGTTTATCGTCGCTCTCTTTGTTCATGATAAATCCTCTCGTACTTATATCGACGGAATTTACTTCTCCGCTCAAAGCGTTAAGGCATACCACAACCACAAACAATCCTTCTTCGGAAAGGTGCCTTCTGTCGCGGATGACTTCTCCGCTGCCCTCGTCTCCTATATTGAGTCCGTCCACAAGAAGTTGTCCCGAAGGAATATTGTCCTTCATTGTTATTGTCTTTTCCGTAACTTCCACGACATTGCCTATATCGGTTATCATGATATTATATGGCTGCATTCCAATGGAAACGGCAAGTTCGGCGTGCTTCTTCTGATGGCGATGTTCTCCGTGGATCGGTATAAAAAATTTAGGTTTCAACAAAGTATGGATCAATTTCAATTCTTCCTGACATGCGTGTCCGCTTACATGAATTTCATGCAAACTTTCATAGATAACTCTCGCGCCGTGTCGGTACAAATTGTTGATTACATTATAGATCATTCTTTCATTTCCGGGTATCGGAGACGCGGAAATTATTACGGTATCATTATATCCGAGTTTGATTTTCGAAACATCGGACGCCATACGAGTCAATGCGCTCATGGGTTCGCCTTGACTGCCCGTAAGAATAATTACCAATTCGTTATCTGCGTATTTGTTTATTTTTTCTGCATCGATCATATTATCACGATTGAAATGCAGTTCGTTTATTTTTGCGGCGCAATCCACGACATTTATCAGACTTCGACCCAAAAGCGCTACTTTGCGCTTATATTTTTCCGCAAGATCGAGAATTTGCTGTATTCTATGGATATTCGATGCAAATGTAGCGATAAAAATTCTACGGTCGGTATTTTCACTGAAAATGTTATTGAGAGATTTCCCTACCGTCGCTTCGCTCATTGTATATCCCGGGCGCTCTATGTTTGTGCTTTCGCCGAGCAACAACAGAACTCCGTCTTTTCCCAATTCCGAGATTCGCTGCAAATCGATAATATTTCCGTCTATCGGAGTGTAATCGACTTTGAAGTCGCCTGTATGAAATACTCTTCCGAGCGGAGTTTCTATGGACAAGGCGCAACTTCCGGCGATGGAATGATTGACTCCTATAAATTCGACTTTGAAGTTTTTACCCAATTTTATAACGGTTTTGGGTTTGACCGTAATCAGTTCAGCCTCGACATGATGTTCTTTGAGTTTATTTTCAACGAGCGCCAAAGTCAATTTTGTACCGTATACATTAACGTTCAAGTCTTTGAGAATATATGGAAGCGCTCCTATGTGATCTTCGTGTCCGTGAGTCAAAACGATACCGCGAACGCGGTCTTTATTTTCTATAAGATAGGTTGGATCGGGAATAACCAAGTCAACTCCCGGCATATCGATATTCGGAAATGAAGATCCGCAATCGATAACTATGATATCTTCGCCGAATTCGAGGATAGTCATGTTTTTTCCGATTTCTCCGACTCCGCCTAAAAAACCGACTCTTAAGGACGGTTTATTAATGTGTTTTTGCAAAATAACCTCCGAGTAGTAACAGCGTAAAACAATCGACTTAGTTTAAGTCGGCTGCACAAATTTAATTTTTAGTTTTTAAAACGCTGTTATCATTATAGATTATTTTATTCGAAAAGACAAGGAAAATGAGTCAGAATTTGAAATTTTCCGAGAGATAATTTGCGGAAAATTTATTTATTTGAGCGTATTCTGTAATATCGATAGCAAAATTGCTTGTAAGAATACAATTTGTGTGTCTTTTTTTGATATCGGCATTTTCGAGAACGATACATTTTTCCAAAACGGTCCCCGATGCGACGGTGGCATTCGCCTCTATTATGCAATTATGAATATTGCCGGCTGTTGAAGCGGAATTGTTTATAAAGCAGCGCGGCGCTTCTCCCGTTTCGAATCCTTTATAATTGCCTCTTTTTATGTTGTCCGCTTCGGGGAAAAATTTGCCGAAGTCTTTGATGTAAAACGATGAAGCAAAATAATTATAAAAACTGCCTATATCATTCCAATATCCGCTGTGAACATAAGCCGCAAGTTTCAGGTTTTTTTCAAGCATAAACGGAAACAGATCTTTGGAAAAATCAAAAAAGCTGTCGGGAACATATTTCAATATTTTTCTGTTTACAATATAAACTCCGCAATTTATATATCCTTCTTCGATATCACTTTGAGGTTTTTCAATAAAATAATTTATATATCCCGCTTCGTCGCATTTTACGACGCCGTATAAAGAAGGATTCCTCATTGCGGTTACGGCAATAGTCACATCTGCGTTTAGTCGGTGATGAAACTCGGACATTTCTGCCAAATTTATATTACTTATACCATCTCCACTCAGGACAAAAAAGTTCTTATCTAAATGTTTTTCTATGGCTTTTACTCCTCCGCATGTACCAAGCGGCGTTTCTTCGACATTAAAACGAGGTTTGATGTTCTTGTAGCCGAGGATCCACTCGATAATTTTTTCGGGCATATATGCCAATGAAAAAGATATATCTTTTATTCCGTAATAATATAACTGATTTATTCCGTAATCAATTATAGGCGCATCATATAAAGTCAGCATGGGTTTGGGTATATTATTCGTGAGAGGTTTCAATCTGTTTCCGAAACCTCCTGCCAATATAACTGCGTTCATCTTCACCTCTTGATATTAATAGTATGTCAAGGAAAATTTTAAATATGTGCTTTAAAATCCTTGCCAAAGGATTTGTTTTATGCTATAATATACAAGCTTATTTGTTTGAGCCACCTTAGTCTAGAGGTTAGGACGTTGGCCTCTCACGCCGAAGTCAGGGGTTCGATTCCCCTAGGTGGTGCCACAACAAAAAAATCTCACCAGCGGTGAGATTTTTTTAATATCGGGGAAATTATATTAAATACCAAAGTCAAATTTTTCAAACGACTTTTTCAAATCTAATTAGCTATTGTTTGGCGTAAAACTTGCAACGTTGTACTTAATATTATTTGTAAAATCGGAATAATCAATTTGTTGATTTTTCTATTGAAAAAATCGTAACTTCTATTCCATTCGTTAAATTGAGGAATGTCACTTATAATTAAATCTTCCGAAGTTTCAACAGGCAATTCTTTTGTACAAGAAACAATGCCGTGTTTATTTAATGCAGAAATATATGCATTGAATCTTTCAGAAGACAATTTAAAAGTTTCAGGTCGTAATATACGTTGCTCATTGATATTTTTTAGCATACTCCTTAATATATTCGTGTCAGTAAGTTTTTTGGGCAAATATTTCGGTTTTTTGTCCATTTTTATTTTCTCCTTTTTGTTTATATTATTTTTTTCTTCCGAATAGTCGGCTGAAAAATCCGCCTTTCTTTTTGGGAGCAGATTGTGTTGACAGTGGTTGTAATGGTAGGGGTGTATTTGCGTTTTTAGGTATCTCGAATTTATCTTTTGGTGCAGATACTTCGTTCTTACTTGCAGTAACCTTGTTTTTTGAAACCGAGGTTACACTATTTGAAGTTGTTGAAGCGGTTTCTTTTGCGATAGGAATCTCCTTTGATGAATTTGTAGTTTTTATTTCGGACATCTCGGTTCGATATAATTCTGCATCTCCTGATTTGGTAAGATATTTTGCGGCTGATTTAGGATCACTTAATTTGTTTTCATCGATACTTCTTTTATTGCGTTTCCACCCTATGGGATTTTCAAAATTTATTGATTTTAGGTATTTGCAACCACTAAATGCATATTCCCCGATAGTAGTAACGCTATTTGGTATAGTAATGCTTGTAAGATTTTCGCATACACAAAATGCATATTTTCCGATAGAAGTAACACTATTCGGTATTGTTATGTTTGTAAGACTTTCGCAACCACTAAATACCCTTTCCCCGATAGAAGTGATACTGTTTGGTATAGTAATGCTTGTAAGATTTTTGCAAACACTAAACGCCCAATCCCCGATAGAAGTAACGCTGTTTGGGATAGTAATGTTTGTAAGACTTTCGCATCCACTAAACGCTCTTTCCCCAATAGAAGTAACACTGTTGGGTATCGTAATGCTTGTAAGACTTTTGCAAACACTAAATGCCCAATTTCCAATAGAAAGTAGGCTATCAGGTAGAGTTATACTTGTAAGATTTTCGCATTTAGAAAATGCAGATTTTCCGATAGAAGTAACACTATTCGGTATCGTTATGTTTGTAAGACTTTCGCAACCCTTAAATGCGCGCTCTCTTATAGAAGTTATATTTTCCGGTATAATGCTATTATCGCAACCAACAACAAGTTCATTGGTATTTCTGTTTATTATGCAGTTATTTTCCAAGTAAAAAACAGAATTCCCCTCTTCAATAGGACAAGGGGCGAAACTTTTATCGTTGCTAAATGCGCCAACTCCAATCTCAACGATATTTTTGGGGATAATACTGTTTTTACAGCCCAAAACAATTTTTGAAGTGAACCCCAAAGTTTGGACAATAATTAAATAATTAAGTTTGCGAATGAGTTCGGTATTGAACCGGGCTCA